>NZ_JBNGOY010000022.1:0-88101 GCF_050589805.1 Carboxylicivirga fragile
TCTTGAAAAATACTATTAAAAACAATCCAGGTGTCCCTGCCCCGATAGCTATCGGGGCGATTCCAGGTGGCACCACCGAGATGAAGGGTTATTTCAAAAGAAATTTTGAGATGACCCTTTTTTTATACGATATAAAGCAGCTCTTTTTTTGGATCAGGGATCAACACCTAATATAGATGTTTATATAATATTTATTTTGCTTATTTTATTTATCAACAAAAAAACTGCATTCATCAATTAAAATATCACATTCACCAAGGAGCTGTACTTATTTGATTAAAACAACCTGTTACGTTTTAATAAATACATTATTAACGTTTAAGATTTTAATAATGATTTTACCTTAAAACACTACAAAAATTTAAATTATGAAAAAGTACATTCTATTAACAGCATTGCTCATCAGTGCAACAAATATATTCTCTCAAAAAACTTGGAATAACAAATCAGTATCAACAGAAGTGGTTGTGTACAGCCCGCCACTAATCAACCCAATTGTAACCATTAAGTTTGACTATGACTACACTCTTCATCCAAATGGATACGAAGAAGTATCCAATGTAAAAAATGTATCACTCATAGGTTTCAACTATGGAAGCATATTAGCTTCTAATCTAGTTTTTGGCATTGAGAACAATTGCTATATAAACTTTACATTCTCAGGTTATGCTACGGCTGGACAACAATTACAATTCTTCGGACAACTTATGTACAAGGGCAAACGCGAACCTTCTTCAACAGGAGGTGGCACAGGCGGTGGCGGCTTTGGCGGCGGCGACATTCAAAATCCTAACTAATTATATTAAAAGGTAAAATCATCTAAGGCTGTCAACAATTTGACAGCCTTTTTGATATATTTCACTTCCCCATTGGTCTCTTAACTTTTACTTAACCCAGATTTCTAAAAATCATATAACACACAAATTTTCCAATGTATAACTGAACCTTATTTTTAATAAAAGTAAAAAATACCTTTAAAAACTTTTTAAAAGTCATTTTTACTTTTATATTTGATTCGTTAATTTTCCAGTTATGATTTACGACCAATACGATAAAAGTAAAAGATACCTCTCAGTTGACTGTATAATATTTGGCTACGAACAAGAACAACTTAAAATACTATTGTTCAAACGAATCATTGAGCCCGCCATAGGCGAATGGTCATTAATAGGCGGCTGGATAAAGGAAGATGAATCGGCCGAACAATCTGCCCGACGTGTATTACAATTTATCACAGGGCTGAGCGATGTTTACCTGGAGCAAGTTCAAACCTTCTCAAAACCTGATCGTGACCCGGGGGGAAGCGTGTTAACTGTAGCCTTCAATGCTCTAATTAACATTGAAGAACACAGCAATCAGCTTATCGAAAAATATGGTGCTAAATGGTTTCCTATTTCGGAGTTACCAAACTTAATTTTCGACCATAACGAGATGTTGGAAATCGCTATAAAAAAACTGCGCTTAAAGGCTACTTACAATTTAATAGGCAGACAATTACTTCCATCAAAGTTCACAATTACGCAATTACGCAATTTATATAACGACATCTTTCAAAAAAGCTTTGATCCGGGCAACTTTCGAAAGAAAGTACTTTCGTTAAAAGTGCTTAAACAGCTCGATGAAAAAGACATGTCAGAATCTAAGAAAGGTGCATACTACTTTAAGTTTAAAGATGATTTTGAAAGCAATACAGTTGAGCCCATTTTTAAAAATACCTTAAAATTATAACACACTAAGAAATTATAAATCAATTTACAATGGAAACTTTCCAGTTTACAGAACATTCACATCGCAGATACAATCCCTTAAATGGAGATTGGGTATTAGTGTCACCCCATCGCACTAAACGCCCATGGCAAGGTAAGGTTGAAAAACCTGCTGCCGATCAACGTCCTCAATACGACGAAAAATGTTACTTATGCCCTGGCAACGAGCGCATAGGTGGGCATAGTAATCCTGAATACAAAGATGTGTTTGTTTTTCAGAACGACTTTAGCGCCTTGGTTCCAGACATACCGCAAGGTAAATTTGAGAAAAAAGACTTGTTCCGTGCTGAAAGCGAAAAAGGTTTTTGCAAGGTTATTTGCTTTTCTCCTCGCCACGATCTAACCATTCCTGAAATGAAGGTTGAAAACATTAAAAAAGTAGTTGATCTTTGGACTGAAGAATACAAGGAAATTGGAAAACTGGATTATATCAATCATGTTCAGATTTTCGAAAACAAAGGTGACATAATGGGATGTAGTAATCCCCATCCCCACGGTCAGATTTGGGGACAATACTCAGTACCAGTTGAGCCAGCGAAAGAATCAATAAAACTAAAAGAGTACTTCGATGCCAATGGAAAAACTTTATTGGGCGATTACCTTAAGGAAGAACTAAAAGACAAAGAGCGCATCTTAGTTGAGAACGATCATTTTGTCGCATTAGTGCCTTTTTGGGCAACATGGCCTTTCGAAACAATGATTGTAAGCAAAAGAGCTGTTTCGAGCTTATCTCAACTTAACGAGGATGAAAAGATGGCATTAGCTGATGCTTATAAGAAACTAACCATCATGTATGATAACTTGTTTGAAGTTTCGTTCCCTTATTCAGCTGGTATACACCAAGCGCCAACCGATGGCGAAGATCATCCAGAATGGCATCTTCACATGCATTTTTATCCACCGTTATTACGCTCAGCTACTGTTAAGAAATTCATGGTGGGCTACGAAATGATGGCCAATGCACAACGTGATATCACTGCAGAACAAGCAGCTGATCGTTTACGTGCCCTACCAACAACTCATTACAAAGCTAAATAATCAATCATACTAAATTCAACAAGTTATGTCGAAGATTAACGAATTAATTGCAAAAATAAACGGTGGTGATAATACCCCTTTTAAAGAGTTATATGGAACAGATACAGCGGTATTAAAAGAACAAGCTGATCGTTACATCAAGTATATCAATGAATTTAAGAGCATTTATGGAACAGATGATCTAACACTTTTAAGTTCACCTGGTCGTACCGAGGTTGGTGGCAACCATACCGATCACCAATTAGGACGCGTATTGGCGGGCGCAGTAAACCTTGATAACATTGCAGTTGCAGCACCAAACAACACAAACAAAGTACGAATTACGTCTGTTGGTTTCGATCCTTTCGAAGTTGATCTTGGTGAATTAGAGGTTACTGAATTTAAATTAACTCCTGGAAACATTGTTAGAACCATTGCTAAAGAGATTAAAGCACTTGGTTTCGAAATTGCTGGTTTTGATGCAGTAATTCATGGCTGTGTACCTGAAGGATCAGGTCTAAGCTCTTCGGCATCATTTGAAGTATTAATCGGAGCCATCTTTAGTAACTTATTTAACGATGGCAAATTAGATCCAGTTGACAATGCTAAAATTGGTCAGAAGGCTGAGCATGCATGTAAGAAGTTTTGTGGATTAATGGATCAGACAGCTTGTGCTGTTGGTGGTTTCATTACCATTGACTTTGCTGATAAAGCAAACCCTATTGTTAAGGCACTAGATTTTGACTTTGCAAAAACAGGTTACTCTTTAGTTATTACCAACACTGGCGGAAGTCATGGTGGATTAGACGAAGAGTACAACTCGCTTCCAGGAGAAATGAAAGCCGTTGCCAAAGAACTCGGACACGAAGTTCTTCGTCCTTTATCAATGGAAGATGTAGTAAAAGGAATACCTACTATCCGCGAAAAAGTTGGCGATCGTGCAATCTTGCGTGCGATTCACTTTCAGGGAGATAATGCTCGTGTTGTAGAGCAGGTAGCTGCTTTGGAAGCTAACAAATTTCAAGATTTCTTGGGAATGGTAGTCGAGTCGGGTTACAGTTCATACATGTACAACCAAAATATCTTTGTTGGAGGTGAAGCTAAACATCAGAATGTAGCCCTAGCATTATCAATGAGTGAATTGATATTAAAAGGGAAAGGCGCATGGCGTGTTCATGGTGGCGGATTTGCTGGTACTATACAGGCATTTGTACCAAATGATTTATTAGATGAGTACACTTCAACTTTAGAGTCTGTATTTGGTGAAGGTAACTGTCATAAATTGTTTATCCGTTCAAAAGGATCTATTAAATTAGAGTTGTAATAGTGTTACCAGGCACATGAAGTAAGAGGCATGTGCCTGTTTAAACTTAAAACATTCACGATGACAAAAGCAGCAGACGTTTTCAAATTAAAGAATAGAAATAATGTTGAAGTAACATTCATTGGTCGCGGTGGGCAAATTACTTCTATTAATGTACCTGATTCGAAAGGCTCTATAGCAGATGTGGTGGTTGGTTATGAAACCATTGAAGAAGCTTTAGCCGGAGATGGCTATTTTGGTGCCCTTTGCGGAAGATACGCCAATAGAGTGGTAAAAGGCCAATTCGAGATTGACGGTGAAAAATACCAGTTGGAATGCAATAACGACCAAAACCACCTACACGGTGGTAGCGACGGTTTTAACAACCGCATTTGGGAAGTTGAAGCCTATGACACGAATAAATTTGCTCAGGCATACAAATTAAGCCTTACAAGCAAAGACGGTGATCAGAAGTATCCTGGTGAACTTAAGGTTGAAGTGATTTATGGTCTTACAGAAGAGAATGAATTTGTAATTGAATACATTGCCAACACAACAAAAGCGACCATCATTAACCTAACCAGTCATGCCTATTTTAACTTAAAAGGTGCTGGTACAGGAACCGTTGAAGGACAAAATCTACAACTAAATGCTTCAAAATTCACTCCAATTTCTGCCGAAATAGGAACAGTAACCGGTGAGATTGCAGAGGTTAAAGACACTGCAATGGATTTTGTTGAGCCAAAAACCGTAGGCGAAGCATGTGCTGCAGATTGCCCACAGGTAAAAATAGTAGATGGCATTGATCACAACTTTGTAATTGATGGCTATGATGGTATGTTACGTTTAGCAGCTCGCATGTCGGATCCTGAAAGTGGTCGTGAAATGGAAGTATATACCGATCAGCCAGGTATTCAAGTTTATACCGGAAGTCATTTTGATGGTTCAGAAACTGGTAAGTTAGGAGCACCTATTGTAAAGTGGGCTGGTTTAGCTTTGGAAACTCAGATATTCCCAGATTCGCCAAACAAAGAGCACTTCCCAAATGCTGTTTTAAGACCGGAAGAAACTTACAAACACACCTGCGTGTACAAATTTATTATCTAAAGATAGATTGTTCATTAGTTTGGTAAAGCAGCAGGCAAAATTGTCTGCTGCTTTTTTTGCTCCAACGAATTTACGACTGTTAAAGAAATAATTATCTATCTTTGATAGTAATCCGATTACGAACCAAAACGATTGATAAAAAATCAATCTATGGTTTTATTTCGGCATTAACTCCCGATAATTATCGGGATAATTAGCAAAATGCTTTATCAATCATCCGATAGCTATCGGATTTTGAATACAAATGGTATAAGTTTCTATTTTTGCATTTACTAAATTCATTTGATTTAAAATTATATTGTATGCCACTAACATATAGGTTCATATTAATACTCGTTTTATTTCTTAACAGCATTGGCAATATATCTTCTCAGAATTTAACATCTGAGACGGATACAGCTCAAACAAAAAAAATAAAAGCTTTCGCCATCGAAGATTTAGGTTCAGCAAGTGAACGAACGCTTTCTTTTTCTAGAAAACTGCAACAGAATCTCGAATCTGAAAAGGATTTCGAACATCTGGACTCATTAGTAAACAGAAGACTGGAACAGGTTAAAGAATATCAGGAAAACATTAAAACGATTGATATTGAAGACATGAATTTCAGACAAACGGAGAGTTTACGTCTGAAATTGGTCAATACTAAATCCCAAATTGATGGCACAAGAAAGCGACTTGTAGAAAAATCAACTCAACTTGGTGAGAAAAAAGAAGAGATAAACTTATACCAGCTTCAATGGCAAAAAACATTGGTACGAGTTAAAGAGAATAAACGTCCAGCTGAGGTGATTGATCGAGTTCAGTCAAATCTTAAAAACATAAATGACTTAGACAAAAAACTAACCAATCGTAACAACCTGCTCCTAAGAGGTCAAGACAAGTTAACCGGAGCCTTAATCTATCTTGATGAAATAATAACCAACATAGATAAGATACAAGATTCGTTTAAATCAAAAATTTACACCATCGACAGCCCACCTCTTTGGGCGCTTTTCTCAACAAATACCGATTCAACAAATGTAAAAGAACGAATAACTAACATAGCTGATTCCAGAACACAAGATCTCATAAACACAAAACATGTTTACACTGATCTCTTCATTTCATTCATTATCATTGTTGTATTATTATTTGGGTTTACTGTCTACATAAAATACCGTTACGATAAAATTGTTGTAAAAAAAGAAAATGCTCCTATCGATAAAAGGCTTTACTGTATTTTACACCCAATGCCTTCGATTATTTTATTGAGTGTTTTATTTTTGAACCTATTCTTTAATTCTGTCCCAACTGATGTTCGAGATATTTACAAAGTGCTTTTAATCGTTCCTCTTCTGGGATTAACATCCAATATTTATACCGAAATCCCCAAACGCTTTTTCTACTTATCGGCACTCGTTTTCTTCCTTTCTATTTTTAGCGATATTTTTACCGAGTTGATAATATTTAGCCGACTGATAATTCTTTCAAACAGCCTTATAACACTATATATTCTAGGCTCTTTACTAAATCACTTTAAAAGGAATAAAAAAATCAACAAGGATATTAAATTCCCTTTCAATACGTTTTTCTTACGTATCGGAATTATTACCATCAGCCTTTCAATAATTATTAATGCCATAGGTAATTCTTACCTCTCATCTATCTTATTCAGAGGCACAGTTAACCTCATCTTTGGTGGTATTCTTTTATTATCAGCTTCAGAAGTATTAAAAAGCTATTACGTTTTAATCGTTCGCCACAAAACACTTGGTAAATTAAATACCTTTGAGCATTATCCCGATGAAATATTAAAATGGTTATATAAACTAACCAACATTTCCATTATTGCCTATTGGTTACATATGAGTTTAAACTCATTTATGATCTACGATTCATTATATGCCTGGCTCGAGGAATTAATGGTGAAAGAATTAGCCTTAGGGTCAGTTGCCATTAGCCTGGGCAATGTGTTTGCTTTTTTTATTACTCTAACCATTGCACTATATGTGTCCAAATTCATTCGCTTCATTCTCAACGACGAAATATTCACTCACTTCGAATTACCCCGAGGTGTTCCAGGAGCCGTATCTATGATTGTTCGTTTGATACTAATTGCCTTTGGTTTCGTTCTGGCCTTTGGAGCTGCCGAAATAGATATCAGTAATATTACCATCATTTTCGGTGCCTTAGGTGTAGGTATTGGTTTTGGCCTGCAAAACATATTCAACAATCTGGTATCAGGATTAATCCTTGCTTTCGAGCGGCCTGTTCAGGTGGGCGACATTCTACAGATTAGTAACCTGAATCTGATGGGCGAGGTGAAAGAAATAGGAATTAGAGCTAGTACGGTGCGGACTTTTGATGGTGCTGAAGTCATTGTGCCCAATGGCAATTTAATCTCCAATGAGATGATTAACTGGACACTATCTGATCGAAGAAAACGACAGGAACTATTAATTGGGGTAAGCTATGGAACTGACACAACAAAAGTTCTGCAATTACTCGAAGAAGTAGTAGGTGTGCAAGAAGGTGTATTAAAAAAACCTGCACCTTTCATTATATTCAAAGGTTTTGGTGATAGCTCGCTTGATTTTCGCGTATTATTTTGGACTGCCTTTGATTATGGCTTAAGTACCAAAAGTCGTGTGGGAGTTGCTATTGATAAAGCTTTCAAAGAAGCTGGCATAACAATCCCATTCCCGCAGCGCGATCTACACTTTATAAATGCGGAGAATGAAAAGAGTGAACCAACATCAGACTTAAGCAACTTAGAATCAAAACAAGGCATGGACGCTGATGCCGATGATTAACAAGCAAAACATTGCCATGATATACGATTACGAATTAGAATTTAAAGTAAGAGATTACGAATGTGACTTGCAGGGAATCGTTAATAACTCTGTTTACCAAAATTACCTCGAACATACGCGTCACGAATTTCTGGATGAGATAGGTCTTAATTTCAAGGAGCTTTATGACAAAGGAATAGTGGCCGTGGTTGCTCGCGCAGATTTAGCATACAAAACACCTCTTCGCAGTAACGATCAGTTTGTTGTACGCACAAGAGTAGAGCACAAAGGCCTTAGATACATTTTCCATCAAGATATCTATCGCCTACCAGATGAAAAATTGTGCTTAAAAGCTGTCATTACAACTACGAGTATTATTAACGACAAACTGGCCGAATCGCAGGACATAAAAGCTGCTTTTGAGGACGTAATTAGTAAGAGAGTGTAAGTGTCAATATTTGCAAATAATTATTATTTAAGGCCTTATGCTTTTCAATTTAATAGATATGTGAGATAATTGTGAGGTTTATTTTTTTGTATTCTTCTCAATTAAAGGTAACATTACAGGCACATTTCCTGTAACATATATACATGAATAAATCCAAAAGCTTAAGAAGTATACTATTACTATGTTATTTTTTAACATTACTTATACCCCAACTGACCATCGGTCAAATAAAAATAAATGAATTTGTCTCATCCAATGTTACTGGCTTAACAGATGAAGATGGTGATTATCCGGATTGGATTGAATTATACAATAGCTCTGAACAAACTGTAGACCTTAGTAATTATTTTTTATCGGACGATTTATCCGACACGTTAAAGTGGCCTTTACCATCAACAACTCTCGCATCAAAAAAGCACATGCTTATTTTTGCTTCGGGTAAAAATCGTTTCAATATTGTTAATGAATGGAATACCATCATTGATAAAGGTGATGAATTAAAATATATAATTCCTGATCAAGAGCCAGAAACAACTTGGAAAACTGCAGATTATGACGACAGTCAATGGTTAAATGGTGCTTCGGGCATTGGCTATGGAGATGATGATGATGAAACAATTATTGAATCGTGCATAAGCTTTTTCGTTAGAAAACAATTTACCATTACTGATTTTGATAATATTGCTCAGGCTGTCTTACACCTTGATTATGATGATGGTTTTGTGGCCTACCTCAATGGCGTAGAAATAGCTCGAGATAATCTTGGAACTGCAGGCAGTTTTGTTTCATTTGATCAAACGGCTGACAATTGGGAGCATGAGGCACAAATGTACCAAGGCCTTCCTCCCAATCAGTTTGAGGTACACAATTGGGAAAGCATACTAACGGAAGGTATTAATGTATTAGCCATTCAGATTCATAATTACTCCAATACTTCGTCCGATCTAAGCTGCATTCCATTCTTTAGCCTGGGTTTAAAAAATAGTGAAGGACATGAGGCCTCAGAGCACATCAATTTACCAACATCATACCTGCATACCAACTTTAAAATAAAAGCTGGAGGAGAATCATTATACCTATTCAAAAACAAAGTATTTATTGATTCTATACAAGGAAAAAAGTTATTAGCTGACATATCTCTCGGACGTCAAACAGACGGAGATGAACAATGGAGTTATTTCGACACACCTACTCCGGGAGCTGCTAACATAGGAAACTCATCAAACGAACTGACAACAGATTCAGTACAGTTTTCAATACCTGGAGGAAATCATCAGGGGCAGTTAAGCCTAGTCTTATCGAACCCAAATAAAGGTGACAGTAAAATCTATTACAGTACCGATGGTTCAATACCTGATAAAACAAGTTACCTATTCAGTGATGAAATAAAGATTAACACCGACACAGTTATTCGTGCAAGAATTATGGATGATGGGGTATTAGCAGGTCCGGTATTAACACAAACATATATTCTAAACAAACAACATACACTTCCTATTATCAGTCTTTCAACTGATCCCAATAATTTATGGGATTATCAAACAGGCATTTATGTGAAAGGACCAAATGCAAGTCCGGACAATCCATTTTGGGGAGCAAATTTTTGGCAAGATTGGGAGAAACCTGCTCATTTCGAGTACTACGATAAAGATGGCACTAAACAAATTGATCAGGGTGCAGGGGTTAAAATTTATGGCGCTTGGTCGAGAGCTCATCCTTTAAAATCAATGGCACTCTTCGCCCGTAAAGAATACGGAGATGGTTCATTTAATTATAAGTTCTTTCAAAACAGAGATAACGACAAGTTTGAAGCACTTGTTATTCGTAATTCGGGTAACGATTTTTACAGCACTCACCTCAGAGATGGGTTAGTGGCCTCAATTATGGAGCCCCTTGATATAGAAAATCAAGGTTTCCAACCTACAGCCATTTATCTCAATGGGGAATATTGGGGAATTTTAAATTTGCGTGAAAAAATAAATGAGCACTTTATTTCCGATCACACATCTATACGTAACGACAGTGTAAACATTCTTGAATTAGGTGGTGAAATTGTGAATGGTAATGATAAGGCCTATCAAGAACTTTTAGATTTTATCAGTAAAAATAGTTTAACGATAGAGGAAAACTACGAAAAAGTGGCTGAGTACATCGATGTTGATAATTACATCGATTATTTACTAGCTCAAACATTTATTGATAATAGAGATTGGCCAGGCAATAATATCAAATTCTGGAACACGACTAGTTCTAAAAGCCGATACAGATGGATCATGTACGATACGGATTTTGGCTTCGGTTTATACGATACAAATAATTACCAATACAACTCATTGGCTGATGCACTTGCTAGCAATGGTCCAAATTGGCCAAATCCACCCTGGTCGACCAAACTATTCAGAGCCCTAAAAGCCAATAATAAATTTAAGGCCAAGATGGCGCAGCGGGCGAATGATTATCTGGAGCACTACTGGAAACCATCAATGATGAATGAAAAAATTGATTCGCTCAAAAACATCTATTCCGAGGAAATGAAAGCGCACTGTGACAGGTGGGATTTGGATTACACACATTGGAGTAACGAAGTGGCACGCCTAAAGACATTTTCTAATTATCGTCCTCGGCATTTTGAACAGCATGTAAAAGATATACTTGGATTCGACGATGAACACTATTTAAGTGTAGATGTTTCATCAAGCGAAGGTGGCCATATAATTATCAATGATATAACAATTAATGACTACCCTCATTCTGCTTCCTTCTATAGCAATCATTTAACAAGAATACATGCAGTGCCTAGGCCTGGATATCGTTTTGTCAAATGGGAAGGTGATTTATCATATAGCAAAGCCGAATGGGATTTTTACCTGAATACACAACGATCGCAAACAGCCGTATTTGAAGCCGCATCCGAAGATGATGTTTCCATTGTTATTAATGAAGTATTCTACAAGTCGTCTGAAACCATTAAACCAGGAGACTGGATAGAATTATGCAATGAAGGTAAGACATCGGTAAATCTAAAAGATTGGGTATTTAGCGATACACAAGAGGATTCAGCATTTGTTATTCCCCATGACATATTATTGGCGCCCAAAGCCTATTTTGTAGTATGTAAAGACAAAGTCAAGTTTAAAACAACCTACCCCATGGTGAATAATGTTGTAGGTGATTTTGAATTTGGTCTGAGCAGTTCGGGTGATTATCTGCGTCTGTATAATTCCGATGGTGATTTGGTAGATGCCGTTGATTACTATCCTAACGGAGATTGGCCTGACGAAGCCAATGGACAGGGAGCGTCCATCGAACTACTCAGCCCTTCAGAAAAAAATGAATTGGGCGAAAACTGGGAGGCTTCACAAGATGGTGGAACGCCAGGAGACCCTAACAGAGCATATGATGATGTAGGTATTTTTAATCCAACAACTCAATTAAATGCTGACTTACAATGCCTGCCAAACCCGGTGCATAATTCAGCAACTATTCAGTTTACTGCGGAACAAACAGAAGAATACCAGCTTGAATTACTAAATATTGACGGAACAAAAATCGAAACTATCAGACATGAAGTATTTCATGCCGATCAACATACAATTATGTGGACAGGTGCTTCCAATCTAAACAATGGCATCTATCTTCTGCGCTTGAGCAGTATACAAGGACAAGAGTGTATTAAGATTATCATCATTAACTAAGCAACAAAAAAATGGCAATACCTAAACACAAACGATATCTCAACCTATTAATAATATTCATCACCCTGTTTGTTTCTTCTTGCGAGAAAGGACCCGGTGAAGGAGGATCTGCTAAAATAGGAGGCAAAGTAATTATTGAAGATTACAATTTCGATTTCACCATTTTACGCGACACCTATCCGGCTCAGGACTATGACGTATACATCATCTATGGCGATGAGCCTTATTATGGCGATAAAGTGGCAACAAGCTACGATGGCTATTTCGAATTCTCATATTTACGCGAAGGAAGCTATACTATCTTTGCCTATTCAAAGGATAAAAGTTTCGATTACAATACAACATCAGAGCTGGTTGCAATAAAAAGAGAAGTAACAATATCATCGAAAAAACAAGAAGTTATTGTTGATGACATTGTGGTTATTAAGTAAGAATCATGGTGAAAAAACTGTTTCTTACAATATTAACCCTGTTCCTCTTGTATCATAGTACAAAAGCTCAATATGAGGATTTTGAAACTTGGTACAATCTGACAATTAAAGGTGAAATCAATAAAAAATGGACTTATAGTCTGGAGCCTGAACTTCGTTTTTTTGAGAATGCTGGTCAGTTGAGTAATTGGCAAACCGAATTTAGCTTGTCGTATGATTTGCCCAAGAAGTTTGATGTGGGAGGCATATACCGTTATGCAGTAAATTATGAAAAGCAAAATTATAATAGGCGCATTCATCGATTTGCCATTTTTGTAAAGTACCAGCTTAAAACAGGTCATTTTAAATGGCGTTATCGTGGGCAATTGCAAAATGAATGGGTAAATTATAACACATCGGCTGATGGCCAGATTAATTACATGGGGCATCGTCATAAATTTGCGCTTAAATACGATGATAAGGATTGGTATTTTGAACCATCAATGGGAATTGAATATTATTTCAGCCTGATGCCGGCAAAAGATGTTGGAGAATGGAAACAGCGCTATTATGTTACCGTAGAGAAAAAGATTAACAAACGAACAAGTGCCAAAGTATCGTATCGCCGCCAAAGTGACTTTAATGTGGCAGAACCTGATTTAGTTAATGTATTATTTGTAGGAATTGAGTACAAACCGAAATTCCTGAAGCACAAAAAGAAAAATAAAAAATAGAACAAAATAAATATGACAGAAGCATTATCATTAGAAAAAATGGACATCGTAACTGTACTTAAACGGTTTTCACCCATTTCCTTGGATGATATGAACGGCGTAAGTTTAATGAATCGGATTGACACGAAATTCATTGCTCCTGCTGGTCTGTTGCCTGTTATATTGGAACAAATGTCGACGCATTATAAAATTCTTGAGATTGAAAGCGACAGATTATTCGAATACAAAACGGAATACTACGACACCAAGGAATTTGGCATGTACGAGGCACATCAAAATGGTAAACTGAATCGATTTAAAGTTCGAAAAAGAGAATACGTAGCCTCAGGTCAACACTTTCTTGAAGTGAAGTTTAAAAACAATAAACGTCGTACAATCAAGAAACGCATTGAGAAAGAAGAAGCAAACTCAATCAACGAAATGGAGATGAGCTTCATTGAAGAAAATAGTCCCTATAAAACAGATGAACTGGAACTGAAGCTCTCAAACCAATTCAATCGCGTAACACTCGTTGGTGAAACAGAACGTTTAACCATTGATTTTAAGCTATCGTTTTTTGATAACACCGGAAACAAAGTGAATTACCCCGAGGCAGTCATTATTGAATTAAAACAAGAACACTTTTCGGCATCCTCATTTGGCATGCAAATACTCCGGAAGCATAAAATACAGCCCGAATCGTGCAGCAAATATTGCCTTGGTGCAGCGTCGTTGAATTCGCACATAAAATCGAATCGCCTCAAAAAGAAATTTGGGATGATTCAAAAATTTAAACAATTAAATAAATAGTAATTCATATATGGATATTTATCTACTAAACACCAGTTTAGTCAACTGGACAGATCTACTTCAATTATTCCTTCGATTTTCATTTAACCTATTTGTAACACTTGTTTTGGTTCGATTACTTTATTACCAAACAGCCAAACGCAAGGACTATTTATTCACCTTCATCCTTATAAGTACAATCGTTTTTTTACTTTGTTTCTTGCTCGAAAGTGTTAAACTACAATTGGGATTTGCCCTTGGCCTATTCGCCATCTTCGGTATTATTCGTTACCGTACAACTCAAATTCCTATTAAGGAAATGACCTACCTTTTTATTACAATTGGTATTTCGGTAATTAATGCATTAAGTAGTAATCATGTTAGCTATGCTGAAATAGCTTTAACAAACTTCTTTGTTATAGCGATAACCTTTGCACTTGAACGTGTTTGGTTGCTCGAACACGAATCAAGCAAATTGGTTATCTACGAGAGAATTGAACTGATTAAGCTGGGAAAGAAACACGAATTGCTCGACGACCTGCGCGAACGCACTGGCCTACCTATTCATCGATACGAACTAGGCAAGATGAACTTTTTGAGAGACACAGCCCAGGTTATCGTTTATTACTACACCGACGAAATGTATAACGTTGAATCATCGGACATGAGTGATGATGATGACTAGATAGTTTCGATTATTATGGAACGATTCTTTAATTACAGTTTAAAATAAAGAACCGTTCCGTAAATATTACTTTGCTAAAGCAAGACAATCAATTACTTTAATTGACAGCTCTTCAAAAGCCTGATGTGTTTTTTTATTTGTAGAATGATAAACACTCAAACCTTTATCACTCATCTCTTCAATATCCATTACCAATGGAATTTGTCCGAGAAGAGGCACTCCAAATTCTTTGGCTAACTCTTGTCCTCCCCCTTCTCCAAAGATGAAATACTTTTCATCTGGATGTTTAGCAGGTGTAAACCACGACATGTTTTCGATAATGCCAAGTATGGGTATCTGAATGCTTGAATGATCAAACATGGCCAGTGCTTTACGGCCATCAGCTACAGCCAATTGCTGAGGTGTGATTACCACTAAAGCCTGAGCTTGCTTAATATCCTGTGATAGCGTAATACAAATATCACCTGTCCCTGGTGGCATATCAATTACAAGTGTATCTAATTCGCCCCAAAGAGTATCGCTAATAATCTTCTTTAAGGTATTTGATGCCATTGGTCCGCGCCAAATCATTGCATCTTCTTTATTGGTCAACAAGCCAATGGACATAATCTTAACCCCATATTTTTCTATAGGTTTAATGTAATTCTTACCATTTTCTTGAATAATTTCCGGCTTTTGATCAGCAATACCAAACTGAATAGGGCTTGATGGCCCATATATATCGGCATCCAAAAGACCTGTTCTTAAACCTTCGCGCGACAAACTTACTGCAAGATTAGCCGCAATAGTTGATTTTCCCACTCCTCCTTTACCAGATGCCACCAGAATAATATTCTTGACATTAGGTAAAAACTTTTCTTCTTTTATTGGAGTAACCATTTTAAAATCTGACATACTCACTTTCTTGTTTATTTAGTTTGAATACTTTATCTGTATTTATCAGAGCTTTCCATATCGATCGAATTATTTCAGCTTCACTTGATTTCGGGGCATATTCAATGATGTTCTTCTGTTCAATCATTGCATGCCTGAAAAGCATGCTAAATGGCACTTCGCCAAGTACTGGAATGGCTAATTTCTCTAATTCATCTTTGATTACTAATTCCAATTCCTGATGAATGCCAGCTTTATTGATAATGGCCGATACAGACACTTTAAAATTCTTTATCAAATTGATTAAACGACTGGCATCGTGCCACCCACTTTGACTTGGCTCGATAACTAAAAGCACTTGTTTTGCACCTGTTATCGAAGCAATCACAGGGCATCCTATTCCGGGTGGTCCGTCACTGATGATATATTGAGCTGAAGTTTCAATGGCTTTTTCCTTTGCTTTCTTGCGGATAAAAGAAACTAATTTGCCTGAATTTTCTTCTCCAACACCCATCTGCGCATGAATAAAAGGACCAAATCGAGTTTCGGATTCAAACCATGTATTACCACTATTTTTGGTACTTACTATTGCTTGCTGAGGGCAAATACGCTCACAAAGACGACACCCTTCACACGCAAAAGGATCAATCGCAAGCCGACCATCTTTATTTTCGATAATCGCATTAAAACGACATTGTGTTACACATTGGCCACACTGGATGCAATTAGTTGATTCAATAGTACATTTCCATCCACTAATAAAAGCATCTTGTTGCTTTACTTCAGGCTGCATAATTAAAAACAAATCGGCAGCATCTACATCGCTATCGCAAATCACGACAGATTCAGCCAACGAGGAAAATGCAGCTGTAATAGTGGTTTTACCCGTTCCTCCTTTCCCGCTTAATATGGTTATCTCATGCATATATCTGCACTTTACTATTAATCTGTGTTAGTATTTGTTCATATACTTTTTGTATATCTTCAGAAATATTCTGTAGTATTTTTCCTTGCGCATACAGGTAGGCATAATTCGTTGAGAAAGGAATTTTACCAATTACCTCAATATTACTTTTCAGAAGGTATTCCTCCATCTCAGGAAACTGATCATCTGCTTTGTTTATTACTACACCAAAAGGTTGTTTTATCTCGTGAAGCAACTCTATCATAAGTTTTAGATCATGTAAGCCAAAAGGACTTGGCTCTGTAACCAAAATTGTATAGTCTGTTTGACTAAGCGTGGCAACAACCGGGCAACTGGTTCCTGGAGGAGCATCCAATAACTGAATATCAGCTTTTAACAACGAACTGTTCACAAGGTCTTTTATAACCATTGTTTGCATAGGTGAACCAATTACCAGGCGCCCCTCCAACAATGGAGGTTGACAACTGTTGTTAAATGGCTGAATTTCACCAATTAAATGTGCTTTTTCCTCAATGGCATTTTCAGGACAAATATATGCGCAAGCACCGCATGAATGACACAATGCTGGGTTTACATCAGCATAATGTTTAGAAGCAATAATGACGATGGCATTAAACTCGCAATATTCAACACATTTCCTACAATAAGTACACTTAACGTGATCAATTGTAGGGATTAGCTGATTAACATCAATTACTTCTTGTACTTGATAGTTTGGAAAGAATATAGCATCGTTTGGCTCCTCAACATCACAATCTACCAATTGCACTGATTGAGTAATGTTTTCTTTTATAAAATGAAACAAATTAACCGAAACAGTGGTCTTGCCTGTTCCTCCTTTACCACTTGCAATTGCTATTTTTATTGACATCAAACTAAATTAATTGCCTGAGCATTATGATTAATGAAATTAACAATACTTCAACAATGACATTTTAACAAGCGTTAAGCATAATCGCATTAAAGTATTAATTGTGATACGCTTCAATCACCTTATCAACATCCGACATATGAAAACCATATTGCTTTCGTAACCGGCCCAATTTTGCTGCATGGTCAATTCCATCCGGAAGCTCAAGCTCTTTTTTGAAGAAACTCAGTGGTACATTATAGGTTTCAGCTACTTCTTGTAAAGTCATTCTACCATTAATCTCATGAGATTGATAGCGATGATCGGAATCTTTGTGCGAAGCATGTTTGGTAACTTGAGAAGTATTTACGTTTACGACATCACTTACAACTATGGTTTCGTTAGTTGCTTCATGTGTTTTTACAGCGGTTTCACTATTGACCTTTAAATGCTGACTATGTTTAAATTCACTTCCAAGTGTAGGGCTTACAAAAAAGGGGAATGAAATGAAAAGTGCTGATAGAGTTATAAATAGAGCCGTATAAACAATTTTAATCGATGATGATTTTATCAATCGCTTTGTAACATTCGTGACAAAGGACCAATGTAATGCGATATGAAACACTAATAAAGCTATCAACACCATACTTATAATGAAATGTATCTGCCCCCATTGATGACGATCCATATTAAGCCAAAGCATGTTATGGTTTGAACCGAACTCAGCCCATTTGCTTCGGCCAGGTGGAAGTGTGTACTTGATTAATATGCCTATCCCGGTAATGGCACATAGGCACAAAAGCAGGAGGGCATCAATAAAGTAATTGATGGTTGATTTCTTCATGATCTGAATGTTTTAATTTAAAAGCAGGCAATGAAAATCATCACCTGCTTTTCACTCATCTTTGGTGTTTTAAATCTGCGAAACCATTACAAGTCTCCAGATCTAAATCTAAAACGAGAGCCAGCATTGTTGCCAACTCCTCTTCGTCCTCGTCCCATGCCTCTTTCCATTCCAGGTTGATCAGCATTTTTTTTGTCGTTTGAACGACATTTTCCCTTACTTCGTCCGGTATCAGGACCTTGCCCTGATGGACCGGTTCCATCAAATCGTGGCATAATTTTTAATTATTTAGAAATCTTGGCAATGATCGACTCAATGGTACTGTCACTTTCATCAAGCATCACCATTTGAATTTCAAATTTATTTAATAGTTGTTTTGCTTTTGGTCCAAAATCGCCGGAGATAACACGCTTAACTCCTAATTCAATCATTTTCTCTGCCGATTTGGTTCCCGCACCTCCTTGGACATTTACAATATCATTAGAAACAAACTTGCTTGTTTTATCTTGGGTATTGTAGACACAAAAATAAGCGGCACGTCCGAAACGAAGATCGAATTTGTCCGTTAACTTATCTCCTGCTGATGTAATTACTATTTCCATTTTAATTTTCTTGAATTTATTTTTCCTGTATTCGTTCAATCACTTCTGATTGACAGATAGGGCATGCATTTTCGGTACTATTAGGGAGGTTAAAACGTGCATGACATTTATTACACACGAACCAATCATTATCGAGGTGAGCATTTCCATAGACAGCTTTTATTTCGCTTGTTTCAACCAATGCTTTTGCAATTTTGCGTCGAGCACTTTCATATATACGAGCAAAAGTAGCACGTGACACACCCATTAATTTACTGGCTTCAGCATGATTCATTAAATCATAATCAGCCAGCTTTATAGCTTCGTACTCTTCGTAATTAAGATCAATTGCAGTTTTATTCTCAACATGGCCGTAAGGTTTAAAACCTTTAAAGCCGGGAGGAGCTACAATTCTTCTTAAACGTCTTCTTCTTGGCATATCTTAATAATTATTGTTCAAATATAGTGAGAATATTCTCATTAATCGCAACTTAAATGAGAATATTCTCATTTAATAATACTAGGTAATAACATAACTGACTGAATAAGTGCGCAAACATCACTTCTTAATACTTCCATTAAGCACATTAACAATCAAAGAGAAGGGAATGTGAATTCTATTAAAGAAATCAATCTTACATACTAGCATGAAAACAAAAAGCCTTCATTGAAAGCTTAATCATACTTTTTTTCAAAAAATCTATTTTATTTTTATGGAATAATTACAAACGTTGCATCTTACCTGTAAACGATTTTGTAATAAGCCTAAACCGGACTCAATGAATTTAATATCTCGACTAGTATATCTTACGATCATTCTTTTTGCATTTCAAGCCAATTCACAAGCTCAAGAACTAATTAACAGTCGCCGAACAAGCCATCACAGATACATTTACTCCATTAATCAGGAGCAAGCTAAAGAAATTCACACTAAAGGACTTGAAAGCGTTAACCAATCTTACTTTCATAATCTTGTTGATAGTATTACTCTTGATTCTGCCTTTGTTAAGAAACTACCTCAAGGCGATTATCTATCTGTTTGGGCCGATGATAGCAACCTACATTATCAGTTCAGATCGTATAGCGACATCGATCTCATCCTACATAATAACTATGCCGATTTATCTTTTAGTCTTCGTAATAAAGAAGGCGAACTTATTACGAATGCGGATGTTCGTTTTCAAAATCGACGAATCTCATTTGATAAAAAGACACAATGTTACTTTCTACCTAAAAAACAAATTAAAGGATTGATTGAAGTCGAACATCAGGGCTTTACTTCTTTTTTCTACATCGACAATATAGCTGGGAAAGTAAGTCTTACAAGAAAAATACTTTACTCCTTTCCACTTAAATACATTACCGTACCAGTTAAGTTGATTTTATTGTTGCCATATGATATATATCGTAGTATTCGATACCATGGTATATACGGACTTCCCTACTATATCTCGAAACCATTTAAAGACATTTACCATTCAATAGATAATGGATATCCCCAAGGTTTTGTGGATAAGTTGGCTAATCGATTCGACAGAGAACGCAAGTGGGATTACGGCTATACCGTTTATAGCAAACCAAAATATCGCCCAAGTGACAGTGTGAAAGTGAAAACCTATATCGCGAACAAAAAAGGGAAACCATATAATAAGCCATTAAACGTATACTATCACGACAAAACCTATAAACTCCTTGGCCAAGCCATTCATTCTAACAAAGGTAATTACCATTATTCTTTTGCGATACATGATTCGCTTAATTTAAAATTAGATACTCGTGTACAAATCTATTTTGGGCCAAATCCATGGACGCACCTTTCCAGCTCATCATTCTACTATGAGGATTATGAATTAAAAGGCATTAAATACAGTTTTCGATGTGAAGGAAATGATCATTTCCCCGGGGATACCATACAACTATTTGCAAAAGGCGAAGACATGAACGGCTATGTTATTCCTGATGGGAAAGTACAGATTATTGTAAAGCCAGGCAATCAACAGAGCCAATATCAAAAACGATTAACGCATCTACCAGACACGGCATGGAATAAAACCATTTCGCTTGAAGGTAAAGGCGAAACCACCATTAATATTCCTGATACAATATTCAAGGCAATTAACTCTAATTATAACATTGAAGCCATTTTTACTAATGCCTCAAATGAAAGAACAGTGAAACGAGCTAGTTTCAACTATTGGTACAAAAAGGAAGAACTTCGCACTCAGAAACTAAGCGATTCAATAAAAATAGAATACCTCAACCTGAATCAATCTCAAAGTCGAAGCGCCTATATCGAACAGAAAGACATTAATAACAATGTACTTAAGGCACATTGGGTTGAATTGCCATACCAACAAAAAATACATGCTCGAATTAGTCACTACACCATTACTTCGCAGGATTTGCAACAGGATTTCTACTTGAAAGATCACCTGCCTAACTTGGGTTTTAACATCAACAGAAATCACGAAACAATTGAAATCACTTCGATTAACCCTGATCAGATTCCATTTAAATATCACCTTTACAAAAAGAGTCGTAAACTGGCAAGACAACAATCGACTAATCTAGATACCACAATAACGGCAAAGAATAAGGCGAACTATTTTTTATCGGTTCAATACGAATGGGCAGGAGAATCACACTCCCTAAACTATACTATTCCCCTCCTCACGAAACAACTAAACCTTGAAGTGGAGCAAGTCAATCGTATTTACCCTGGCCAAAGTGTTGAATTTAAAATTAAAGCAACTGACTACAAAGGACAAGCTGTTAGCAATGTTGACCTAACAGCGATGGGACTTACCAAGAAATTTAAATACACGCCTCCATCAGTTCCTAACTTCGAAAAGAAAAAGAAGGAAAGAGCAATGCGAAACGACTATGTCAATAATGGCAATGCTTTATTTGGTGAATTAGGAAGCGACTCCTTGGATTACGACATTTGGAACAGCATTATGCAACTCGACACCATTGAGTTCTTTAAGTTTAGTCATCCTAAAAACGGACTATATCAAACGCAATGGAAAGCAAATAACGAACAAACACAACTAGCTCCATTCGTTTTCAAAAAAGGCGTATTACAACAAGCCCACATCATTTGGATAGACAATAGCATTGTTTATGCTTCTATTAGTAACAATAATCCACCATATAGCTTTAAATGTCAGGAAGGCTACCACAGCATCAGTATCAGAACAAAGGAATACGACATTGTACTTGACTCGATACTTGTTAAGGCAAACAAAAAGAACATTGTTTCAATTGACATTGAACACAATGTAAAAGCCAAGATCAAATACATGAAAAATGAGTTTTCATCCAACGAAAAACGCTTGTTACGAACGGCCTTTGTGCGTTTTAATCCCAAAGGTAGGCACCTGAGTTACACGCGCCAGTTCGACCAATACAACATTCTTAACTCAAACGGCAACTATGGCTACAGGGGATACATTACAGCCGGCCCATTTCATCAGTTGGGTAATCTAAACTACACCAGCGATCGTACCTGGACTTTCTCTTACGAACCTTATTATATGTACAGCATCAATGGTGATGCCCTTAAGATGAAAACGGATGAAGCCATTGTCAACATAACGAATAAATTATTGATCAATGATGCAAGCCTACCCCAACTCACAGATGAAACATGGACGCAACAAAAAATAAATGAATTAATAACACAAAGAAAAAATAAGTCAATCGCACAGAGTGTTTATTTCAGCAACCCATGGTCGACAAGCAAGGGGAATACAAGTCTAAGATTGGATTATAAACAACAGAAAAGAGAAGACATTTTACTCTATACTTTGCTTTTCAACGATGCATCAGAATCAGTACGTATTTACAATAATAATCAATCCATTTTCCATGACTTAGAACAAGGCAACTACCGTCTTATGATGGTGTATAGCAACCACCACTGTTATGAAGTAAAGAATATTGAACTAAAAAAAGGTGGCCGCCATTTTCTACAGGTAAGGGAACCTAAATTCTTATCGACCAACATCGATTTGAAATACCTTACTCAGCTCATCTCGCAAAAAAGAATTATTGCTAAAAAAGGTCATAACACCGAACACAAAATCAAAAAAAGCATAATTAATAACCTAAGTCAAAATACACGGTTTGAGCAAGAAATAAGTGGCTACATATATGATGATGCAGACGGCCTGCCAATACCCGGTGCAAACGTTTTTCTAAAAGGAACAAGTCATGGCACTATAAGCAATATAGATGGCTATTACAAACTCAAGGTACCAGCAGGTACTCCTGAAATATGTTTCAGTTTTATTGGATATAAGTCTATCAATATGAATGTCGGCATGGGCAATCACAGCGACATTAGACTTAATGCTGATGAATGCAACGTAGATGAAGTGGTGGTTGTTGGCTATGGCACCTCGAAGAAGTACTCGCTTACAGGCAGTGTAACTACAGTTCAAAGTGCGTTACAAGGACAAGTAGCGGGTATCAGTATAGTCAATTCAATGGGAGCACCTGGAGCTTCTCATCAAGTAAGAATTCGCGGATTATCAAGTATTGAAGCAGATAAACAACCATTATACATTATTGATGGCGTTCCCTACCAAGGTGATTTGAAAGATATAGATGCTAACAGCATTGCTGAGGTTCAAATTCTAAAAGAAACATCGGCGGCCGCCTTGTACGGAGCCAGAGCAGCCAATGGTGCTGTTATACTTACTTTAAAAGACAATACCGTTATCCCATTTAAGCGCGTAACCATTGAAAAAAGCATACCTCTTCTGTTGCCAACAAATAATAAAGGTTTACGAACAAACTTTAAAGACGAGGCTTATTGGCAACCGGCTTTATTAAGCGATAAAAATGGAGAAGCAAGTTTTAAGGTTACTTTCCCCGATGATATTACTTCTTGGGATACACACTTATTAGCAATGTCGCCAAATGGCTTAAGTGCCAAATGGTCTGGTAATATTAAAGCTTTCTTACCTCTATCAGCGAATCTCGTTGTACCACGTTTTGCTGTCGAGGGAGATAGCATAAACATTATTGGCAAAACCATTAACTATCTGGGTGATTCTATAAAAACTAAACATCGTTTTTACCAAGAAGATAGCTTGATGTCAGAAACAAAAAGATGGACGAAACAATTGGCTATCGATACGATGTCAGTATCAATCCCTAAGGTAGATACGCTCAGCCTGAAATATGAATTAAGCACGGAAACATTTAAGGACGGTGAAAATCGCGACATCCCAATTATTCCTATTGGATCAATCGATAATATTGGTGAGTTTACAGTATTACAATCCGATACTAGCATCACTTGGAATGTTAACAATGGCCTTGATGCCGAACTTTACATCGAATCAAACCCTTTAAATATTCTGTATCGTGAAACTAAGCGGCTACGTCATTATGCTTATTTATGTAACGAGCAGAAGGCATCAAAACTAATTGGTTTATTAGCTGAAAAACAAATATGTGATGCTCTGGATAAGAAGTTCAAGTATGAGAAGGATATTAAATCTCTTATAAAGAAACTTAACAAAAGTAAGAATTCTGAAGACCTTTGGGGATGGTGGTCAGGCAATACAACTTCTTACTGGGTGAGCCACCATGTTATTAAAGCCTTGTCACTGGCTAAAGTTCAGGGCTATGATATTACAATGGACGAACAAACATTAGCTCGACATTTAGTTAGTCGATTGCAATCGACCTATTCATTACACAATAAAGTGGAATTACTAAACACTCTTATTCAGGTAGATTCAATAAGCAATTACACTTCGCACACAGATGACTTAGTTCAAAAATGCCACACATTTAATGATTCAATACTGGTTTATTCCTTACGTCAGAAAATGGGTTATAAGGATGATATCACAGCTCTGGTTAATAAACACAAAACTACTTTGTACGGAAGTGTTTATTGGGGTAATAAAGGCTACTGGCTTTTTTCGAACGACTTGATGCAGACCCTACAAATGTACCAACTTATAAAGCAGAGTGGCAGATACAGAGACATGCTTCCGAAGATTAGAAACTGGTTCTTTGAGCAAAGGGATAATTCGGGTTGGATTAATACGTATCAAGCTTCAAATATTATTAGAGGCTTACTACCAGAATTAATTAGTTTGAAAGATAAAAGTGAAAATAATAGCATCACCGTTTCTTGGGATGGAGGAAGTGAGAACATACAGGAGTTGCCATTTCAAAAGTCCATTGCAAATAGTGATTATATTACCATTACTAAAAAAGGAAAACAAACAGTCTTTGCAGGCTATCATCAAAAAGTATTTAATCCCAAGCCTGAGCCTAAAACCGATTACTTTGTTCTTAACACCGCTTGGCAGCATAACAGTGAAAGTGTAAAACAATTAGAAGCAGGCAAGAAGTATCAACTAGAGGTAAGTATTGAGGTTAAAAACAAAAGCGATTACTTAATGCTAGAAATTCCGATCCCTGCAGGCTGTTCATATGCTAACAAAAAAAGCCATGCTCATAATGAAGCTCATCGGGAGTATTACAAGGAAAAGGTAAATATCTATTTCCGATCGTTGGAGCCAGGTACTTATATTAAAACCATTGAATTAGTGCCTCGCTTTAATGGTAAGTTTAATATTAATCCGGCTAAAATAGAGCAAATGTATTTCCCTGTATTTTATGGAAGAAATGGAATGAAACAAGTAGTGGTTGAGTGAGTAATCTAGGAGCGGCTCTTTTACCCCTAAATCCCCTAAAAGGGACTATAGCCTCCCTTTTAGGGGAGGTTGGAGGGGTAAGGCCAATCATCAGAGTTCTCTTTTCTTAAGATTCAACTCTCTACTCCTCTATCCGAATATCGTCATTAGCTGTGTTATAAACTGCTGCTTCGTCGAAGGAAGTCATACGGTTAATCATGGCTACGGCACCTTGCATTACTGAATAAGCTACGGCGGCACCTGTTCCTTCTCCCAGGCGGAACCCCAGATCTAAGATAGGCTCACCTTGCATGTGGCTAACCATTTTTTGATGCCCTTGCTCCTTTGATTGATGTGAGAAGAATGCGTAATCCACCACCTTTGGGTTAATGGCATGGGCAGCCAATAGAGCGGAAGTGGTAATAAAGCCATCCGTGATGATCGCCATGCGACGCGATGCGGCCTCTAACATTCCGCCTGCAATCGTTGCAATTTCGAAACCGCCAAAACGTGCCAGGTTTTCAATGGCATTGTCAGAAACCCCGTGTTTAGAGATGGCTTGCTCTAACACATCGGCTTTGTGGTTCACACCATCGGGACTTAAGCCCGAACCAGGTCCCACGCAGGTGCGAATATCCATACCCGTATAAACGGACAATAAAGCCGAAGCGGGTGATGTGTTACCAATTCCCATTTCTCCAAAACCAACTACGTTTGTTCCTTCGATATGAAGTTTAGCCACAATATCGCGTCCGTTCTGAATGGCTTGTTGGCATTCATCCATTGTCATGGCTGGCTCGCGCAGGAAATTGCGTGAGCCTTTACGCACCTTGGCATCGATCAACTTAGGGTGTGCTTTGAAATCGAACTTAACGCCAGCATCTACTACTCTTAGATCAAAACCATAAACTTGCGAAAATAAGCCTATTCCCCCTCCTCCATCCAGGAAATTTAAACATTGCTGCCAGGTTATTTCTATGGGACAAGGACTCACACCTTCTTCACAGATATCATGATCAGAAGCAACAGTCAACATGACTGGTTTTAATAACTGTGGTTCAAGCGTACCTTGTATCAACCCAAGTTGCAAAGCAATCTCCTCCATTTGCCCCAAGGAACCAATTGGTTTTGCTTTCTGATCAATTTTATTTTGTATATCTTCCTTTAGTTCTAAATGTAAATCAGGGATGATCAACTTGTCCATTTTTATCGAAGGTTATTTTTAATAATACAATGCATACTTCAAGGCCAAAGCCAGTACTATAGCAACAAAACATACGGCATGATTTACGCGAGCACTTACGCTATAATCCTGCATCGTAATGGCACGATTATTTATACCAATATGTGGTTTATCCACTCTTTTACCATGGTAAATATTTGAACCACCAAATTGCACACTTAAGATGCCAGCCAAGGCCGATTCAGGATAACCAGCATTAGGGCTGCTGTGTTTGTTACCAAACTTTAGCATAAACCGAAAAGCTCGTAACGAGCCAGTCACCATCACCATCAACAAACCAGTAAGGCGAGCTGGGATATAATTAGCCACATCATCGAGGCGTGCCGCAAAACGCCCATAATACAGGTAACGCTCACTCTTGTAGCCTATCATCGAATCCAGAGTATTTACCATTTTATAGGCCATCATGGCGGGTATGCCTCCAATGGCAAACCAAAACACAGGTGCCACAACACCATCACTTAGGTTCTCGGCCATGGTTTCCAACACCGCTGTTCGTATCTGTTGAGCGCTCAACTGCGATGTATCGCGGCCTACAATGCGAGACAGTTGCTTACGTCCTGCTTCCAAGCCCTCTTCTTCCAACTTCTCAAACACCATTTGTCCCTCTTTGATCAAGGTACGATTTGCCAATCCATAAAAAAAGAATAGCCCAATGAAGAGGTAGGATAATAGCTCATCGACTAGTGAGAGCAAATATTGGGCTGTCATAAAAAAGACTAGTACAGCTGTCACCAATATTACAGTGACTAAGAGCCCTTTTAGAAAACGCTTTCCCCCTTTGTTGAATCGTTTTTCGAACCAAGAAATACTTCGTCCGAAATAAACAATGGGATGGGGCAAATAAGGCGGATCTCCAAGTATTAAATCGAGAACATACGCTACAAAAACAACGAGTAATTCAATTTGAAAAGTCATTAGCAAGAAACGGCTTGTAGTTTTTTCACGCTCATCTTAAGCGCATCAATCAATAAAGTATTACGTTTAGTGCCGAGCGAAGCAACACGAATATGGTTCTTACTCAAAGTTCGGAAGTTTGCTGCATCACGAATTAGCAGATGGTACTTCTCTAACAAATGTGCCTTTAAGACACTTGATTCTATTGGTGTTTTCACCAAGAAATAACCAGTATGCGAAGGTGTTACTTCAAAACCCAATGCCTTTAATTCGTTGGCTAAGGCCCTTGCCTCGGAATGATACTGCAAACGCAGTGTGTCGGTAATTCGTGGATTTGAAATGGTGTACTTACCCGCTGCCACCGCCAAAGCATTCACACTCCAGGGCGATTTAATGGCTGACAAGCGCTTATACAATTGGGTACTGCATAGTAGGTATCCCAATCGCAAGCCAGGCAAGCAACTGTTCTTGGTCATTGATTTTAAGATCACCAGATTATCCATGAGTTGCAAGGAAGATATCAATGACTCATCCTCCAGGCAAAAATCCATGTAAGCTTCGTCGATCACGAAAAGCGTTTGAGGGTTATTCTTAATCAACTTTCTTAAGGGCTCTGCTTTTATCAATTGTCCTGATGGATTGTTAGGATTGCACAACCAAAAGATATCACTCTCAGTATTTAAACCGGCATTGATGAAATTCTCGCCGCAAAAACTAATGCTGTGATTATTTATTTCGCAAGCGTGCTCGTATTCCGAAAAAGTTGGCGAAATAATACGGCTCTTTTTCCCAGCATATAATTGGGCCAACAGAAAGATGGACTCAATGGTTCCGTTACAAACCAATACTTGATTACTATGCAAACCATAGCTCTCGGCAATGAGGCCGGCCAACGATTCGGCTTTTACTTCAGGGTAATGACCAATAGTGTTTAACTGTTCTTGCAAAACACTTAATAATTGAGGATCGGGTCCTAAATTCCAGGTATTTGTACTGAAGTCGGCTATTACCTCCTGCTCAAACTGGTAGCCATCATCGCCATGTTCAAAACGGTTTATCATTTCTTCTCCTCCCCATGCATAGTACGATACATGTAATCTATATCGAGGTTAGCCCGAAGATGATCAGCCAATTTATCGTATTCTTTATCTTTAAACTCTTTGTAAGACATGCCACTCTCTGTCGCATTGGCATAAGGTTCGAGCAGTTGATTAATCACTACCTGGTTATCTAGTATGCCGTGCATATAAGAGCCCCAGCAACGTTCGCTCTTGTAAACACCTTCTTGCGATCCATCATCGAGTGTTAATAAGAAAGGAGCTTCATCGAGTACCTTAGTCTGCCCCATGTGAATTTCGTAGCCCTCGCACCAATCTTGTTTATCCAGAAACTGAAAACGTGTTTGAACGGTTTGCTTCTCGTCAGTAATGGTGGTTTCGACTGGCAAAAGATCCAGTCCATTGAGTTGCTTAATGCTTCCTTCAATGCCTTCGGGATCGTTAATGCTTTTGCCCAGCATCTGATAACCTCCGCAGATACCAATCACTGTTTTACCATTGGCATGCATGCTTTTTATTAGCTTGTCCAGACCTTTTGTTTGCAGTCCTTTCAGGTCTTTCAATGTGCTTTTTGAACCGGGAAGGATAACGATGTCGGCTTTCTGAATTTCAGACGACTGATCGGAATAAAACAAGTTTACTCTGCCATCGTGTTGAAGCGCATCAAAATCGGTGAAATTCGACATCTGATTAAGTAGAACAACTGCCACATTCACCTTACCGGCCATGGCAGTTCGTTTCTTTTGCTCCAGCACCACTGAGTCTTCTTCTTCTACATATATATCGCGAAAGTAAGGAACAACCCCTACCACGGGAACACCCGTTAAATCTTCAATTATCTTTCTGCCATCATCAAACAAGGTAATATCCCCTCTGAACTTATTTATGATGATGCCTTTAATGTGTTTACGTTCTTCCTCGTCGAGCAGCATGATGGAACCGTACACACTGCCAATAACACCGCCCCTGTCGATATCCGACACCAAATACACATCGGCTCCGGTACGTATGGCCATGCGCATATTTACGATATCACGCTTCTTTAGGTTTAACTCCGATATTGAACCCGCACCTTCTAACACAATGGGCGAAAAGCGTTGACTTAAACGCTCAAAAGCAGCATAGGCCGCATCGAACAAGACATTGCTATCTTCGGAACGAAAATATTCGTAAGCCGAACGATTACCGATTGGTTTACCATTCAAAACTACTTGCGAAACCATTTCGCCAGTTGGCTTTAGTAAAACCGGATTCATGTCGGAATGACAAGGAATTCCACACGCTTCGGCCTGTGTGGCTTGTGCCCGGCCTATCTCCAAACCCTCGGGTGTAGCGTAACTATTAAGCGACATATTCTGCGCTTTATAGGGAGCTGGCGAGTAGCCATCTTGCTTGAGAATACGGCAGATACCGGCATTTATAACACTTTTACCTGCATCGGAGCAGGTTCCAACAATCATGATGGGTTTAAGCTGTTTCATGGTCGACACAAAAATTTGCGCAAAGATATACAAATAGCGTCTTGTTAAAGCTTCAAATCACTTTTTTCAACATTTGTATTTAACGTGAATCAGAAATAGCTTAACTAAACACGGAGACACGGAGATGTAGAGAAATACCTAGCCATACCCCTCTTATCCCCTAAAGGGGAGGTTCCCAATTGTTTATAAATAAAAGGGATAATTAACTAAATGACATTGCCTCCAAAGCTCTCTTTAAAAAGAGACTTAGTTACATATTCTTAAAAAATTTTATCTTTGGCTACATTAATCCCTATGAGTAAAAATCACACCTAATGGAACAAGACAAGCATAGCCCTGATCAAAATACAGAAGAGAAACAATCAACAACAATCGTCTGTAAAAACTGTGAAACGATTTTTGACGGTACGTATTGCCCACAATGCGGGCAGCATATAAAAGAGCTCGAACGTCCAATTCGTTTTATGTTTGTCGATTTCATGGGAACGGTGGTATCCTTTGATACACGACTAATAAAAACCTTAGTTGCCATTCTTTTTAAACCGGGCAAACTAACACAAGATTTTCTGGATGGAAAAAGAGCGCGTTACATGCCTCCTTTTCGATTTTACGTGTTCATTAGTTTTGTGATGTTTCTTCTTGTTTCAACCATTACGAACAGTTCGATCAAAGAAAATAATTTTACAGTATTTGGCGATGACAACGACAATGCCATGGTTAAAATTGACCGAGACTCTGCCCAAGTCATTAAGGATTCTGTAATGAATGTTGTTGATCATGAATTAAAGAATAACCTTGATTCAGCAGAGTATGCCACCTATAAGAAGAATAGCATGACTGTGGATTCGATTCCAGATAAAATGGATGATTTCATGCAAGGTATTGAGGATGCTGTTGAAGGTGATGATGACTCGAAGTATGCAGCCACCACCAAATTAATAAAAGAGCACCCCGAGTTATATATGAATAAACTCTTTCAATTCACCTCGTGGTCTTTATTTCTGTTTATGCCCCTCTTTGCCTTCTTTCTGTGGATATCATTCTTGCGCAGCAAAAAGCTTTACATTGGACATTTGATATTTGGTTTAAATATTCACTCTTACATATTTACTATTACATCATTGGTTATAGCTGTTGCACTTATTTTTCCAAATCACGACACTACGTGGATGGGCTATTTATTCTGGACTTTACCAATCTACCAGGTGATAGGTGCTCGCCGCCTCTACAAACGCAAGTGGGTTTCTACCTTCTTTAAAATGACACTCGTTTGGTTTATGTATGGTTTTGTTTGGCTAATTGGTTTAGTAACACTTCTTGTATTTTCTTTTATTGGGATGTAACATATTTAAGTGAATTAGTCTTAAATCGCCATCGAACAAAGAACTTCAGTTTAACGAATACTAATGAAAAGAATTCTAATAGTATTAGTTCTATTAATATGCACAATTGCACACACATCAAAAGCCTGTGATTGTGGATACTTAGGCAGCTTTGTTTATTCAAGTCAAGCAGCTGACATAGTCGTATATGGAAAGATTATTGAATATGACTCAATGGTTACTCGTAGTTTACATGAGAATCCATATTCAATGAAATTCTTAATCATTGAAAAGCTACGAGGTATTGAAGAACATGATACAATTATAGTTTGGGGCGATAATGGGTTTGAATGCAGGCCATATATTGAGCATTTTAAACCAAATACAGAATGGATTTTAGCGTTGAATAGACTTGACTATACAGGGCGTAATAATTATGAAATATCTATATGCGGGGAATTCTATGTTCCTGTAAAGGAAAGAAAAGTACAGGGCCAAATATTTGGATGGTACGATAAGAATGAATCAAAAACATACAACTACGAATTCATAAAGAATCTCATACAAAATCCTTTACACTATCCCCTTCAAAGACCCTCGAAAAGATTAAAAGAAAGTAGAAGTAAAATTGGACTTGAATACATGACGTATTGTGATTTTCTGCCCGAAAGTTCTCTTGATATCTACACTATAAATAAAATTATTAACGAGGAGCTTGTACTACCTCTAGATTTTATGAGTATAGGTGATTCATATCTGATAAACGCAAGGGTCATTATTGATATTAATGGAGAATTCTATTTCAATGGCACCTATGCTAATTACTATAAACCATCGATAGAACACACAATGATCGAGAATCAATTAGATAAGATACTAAGAAATATAGGCAAGTGGAAATATGGCTTGGAAGCAGGAAAACCTGTTACAGCGGAGCTAATAATCCCCATACTATTGAAAAAATAAAACATAATATATTTCAAGATATATTAACGCATCACAACTCAAACTATCGCTAGAATCTAGCAAACTAAAGTTTAAGAGAATGCTTCCTAATTTAATTTTAGCATTTGCCTATATTCTTAATATTCTTCACCTTTAAGCTTCAATTTACAAACAAACGCATTTTTTCCTCTCTTAAATAAAAAAAGAATAGTTCATCTAAATACATAAACATGCACACAACAAAAAACAAAGCATGGATTGTAGCAAGTATCTTAAGCATAGCCCTTATGTCGTTCAGCTTGCCATCTAATGCTCAGAGAAATAAAAAGAAAGCTTCTTCGGATACAGAAAGCTTTGAGCTTTCGAGTAAAATGTTGAATATGTATAAATTCAGGAGTATTGGGCCTGCTGCATATTCCGGCCGCATTTCTGATCTTGCTGTTAATCCCGAAAACACCTCTGAATATTATGTTGGCGTTGCTTCTGGTGGTCTTTGGAAAACAACAAATCATGGAACTACTTTTGAACCTATTTTTGATGACCAACCCGTATTTTCAATTGGTTGTTTAGCAATGGATCCGAATAATTCGAATGTGGTTTGGGTAGGTACAGGTGAAAATAATTCTCAACGCAATCTTGCCTATGGCGATGGTGTGTATAAAACTACAGATGGTGGTAAATCATTTACTAACATGGGATTAAAAACCAGTTCGCAAATTGGTAAAATTATGATTGACCCTAGAAACAGCAACGTTGTATACGTAGCTTCTCAAGGGCAAGCATGGGGCCCTGGTGGTGAACGGGGATTATATAAAACGATTGACGGTGGTCTTACATGGAATCGTATTCTTGAAATTGGAGAATATACCGGTGTATCAGATCTGGAAATGGATCCAACAAACCCCGATATATTATATGCTGCTTCTCATCAACGCGAGCGTCGGGTTTATTCAAAAATTGATGGTGGACCCGAATCAGCAATCTACAAATCAGTTGATGCAGGCGCTACATGGAAAAAGCTTAAAAAAGGACTTCCAGGCGGTGATGTTGGTCGAATTGGATTAGCGCTTTCTCCAGTAAATACTAACATTATTTATGCCGTTATAGAATTACCTGGTAACAAAGGTGGTGTTTATCGTTCGTGCGACATGGGAGAAAGCTGGGAGAAACGCAGCGACAAAGTGTCTGGCAGTCCACAATATTACAATGAGTTATATGCAGCTCCCTACGATGCTGATATGATAATACTAATGGATACACGTGCAGCTCGCTCTGTTGATGGCGGACTTACATGGGAGAACATTGAAGGACGAAATAAACATGTGGACAACCACGCCATTTGGATGAATCCTGATGATCCAAATCACTATATTATGGGTTGCGACGGAGGACTATATGAAACTTATGATGCTGCTCTTACATGGCAATTTGCTAGTAATCTGCCAATAACTCAATACTATCACGCCAGAACTGATAATGACTATCCTTTTTACAATGTTTATGGTGGGGCTCAAGATAATGGTTCATGGTTCGGCCCATCTCAAACACATCGTCGAAACATTGTAAATGGTGATTGGACTTATACTATCGGAGGCGATGGTTACTTGTCAATTCCTGATCCTAACAATCCTGATATTCAATATTGCGAATCGCAGTATTGTGGTATTAGACGATATGATAGAACAACAGGTAATAGCATTTCAATCAAACCTCAACCTACCATTGATGAGGAATACAACTGGAACTGGAACACACCATACTTACTAAGTGCGTTTAATTCAAAAACACTATACATCGGTGGTAATTATGTGCTAAAAAGTACCGATATGGGTGGTACCTGGAAGAAAATATCAGGGGACTTAACAAGGCAAATTGATCAAAACACCCTACCAATGATGGGTAAAATTTGGCCTCCTGAAGCGGTTGCAAAAAACATGTCAACATCTAAGTTTGGAAATATATTCGCATTATCCGAATCGCCACTAAAACAGGGTATGTTGTATGTTGGTACCGATGATGGATTAATCTGGATTACTGAGGATGACGGTACAAATTGGACCAAATATGATAAGTTCACAGGTGTTCCTGAGATGACCTTTGTGAATTACATAACTCCTTCGATGCATGATGAAAATGTGGTTTATGCCTGTTTCGATGGCCGTAAAAACAGCAGTGACTTTAAACCTTACTTATTAAAAAGTACGGACAAAGGTAAATCATGGACATCAATTGCATCTAATCTTCCGTCGGGTACAGTGTATTGTATTCAGGAAGATCATGTAAACCATAATTTATTATTTATTGGAACAGAATGGGGCGTATGGACAAGTATTGATGGTGGTGAAAAATGGGTGCAAATAAAAAATGGTATTCCACCGATTCAGGTAAAAGAACTAACGATTCAGAAAAGAGAAAACGATTTAGTTGTAGCAACTTTTGGACGTGGGTTTTATGTTTTGGATAATTATTCTGCACTACGGTCTTTAAGCGAAGAAGTTAACAACAAAGAGGCGCACCTGTTTGAAATTAACGATGCCTTACTTTATTTTCCATCAAGTAATTTAAATAACCAAGGTGATGTGCATTATAGGGTTCCTTATCCTGATCCTTCGGCCACCTTTGAGTATTATATTAAAAATGGATACAAAAGCCTAAAAGATAAACGAAAAGAGGCTCAGAAAGCAGCTGAAAAATCGGGAGGCACATTTAAATATGCTTCTGAGGAAGATTTATTAGCAGAAAGCCAAGAAGCAAAACCAGAATTAATTTTCACTATTTATGACGCAAATGGTAACATTATGCGAAAATTAACGACCGGACTAAAAAAAGGATATGCCAGCATTACTTGGGATTTTGCGTACTTAACAAGACGTGGGCCTAAAGTTCCTCCTGGGGAATACAAAGTGGCTATTGATAAAAACATTGCAGGAACATTTACGCGCTTAGTCGAACCAAAACCATTCAATGTGATTTCTATTCCTAACGCATTGGGTATGGCTAACTATGATGCTAATTTTGCTTTCTTAAAAGATGTAAGTGATTTAAATGCTCAAGTCACTTCTGCAAGAGGTAAAATTAAGGATATGAATACTCGATTGAAGAGTATGGAAACAATACTAGCCAATACAGCTGTTGAAGCAAGTGTTTTAACAAATAGAATTGATGCTTTGCAAGAAGAAATTAATGCTGTATCGAAAGTTATTATTGGTGGATTTGGAGCCAAAAATACGGTAGCTAGTCGAATTCGTTTTGCGCTATACACTACCTCATATGCGCAAGTTGATGTTACGGGCGCTCAAAAAGAACAGTATGAAATAGCACTAAAATCATACACTGAAAAAGAACAGGAATTAAATACTTTATTCAAAACAAAGCTCCCTGCTTTAGAAAAAGAATTTGAAGAAGCTGGTGGCATTTTATATAACAATCCAACTTCAAGAAGACGTTGGTAAGACGAATAGATTTACATATTAAGAAAGGTAGTCCGTAATTGGACTACCTTTTTTATTTGTCCACTCACATTTCCAATTACTAGAAGATAGTTTACGTATATTTGCTCTCTTATCAATTACATTCATCAACACAGGTCCACAATGGCTCAAAAAAAGAGAGTACATCCGAAAGTAAAAGCAAGCTTACATCCACGAAATAAACACCGTGAGCGTTACAATTTTAAAGAACTGATAGAAGCTTGTCCTGACTTAGCACCTTTTGTTTCGCTAAATCAATTTAAGGATGAATCCATTAACTTCTCTGACCCTAAAGCCGTTTTAATGCTAAATAAAGCCATCTTAAAACAAAGCTACGGAGTGGATCATTGGTCAATCCCAGATGGCTTCCTTTGCCCACCAGTACCTGGCCGAGCAGATTACATTCACAACATTGCCGATGTATTGGCCAGTCAAAATAGGGAAGTCATTCCATTGGGTAAGAATGTAAAATGTCTGGATGTGGGTGTGGGAGCCAATTGTATTTATCCCATAATTGGCACTAGAGAATATGGCTGGTCTTTTGTAGGATCCGATACCGAAGAAGCTGCCATTAATTCTGCCAGCGCAATTGTTGATAACAACGGCACCTTAAAAGACAAGATCGAACTTCGCTTACAAGCCAATACATACGATACTTTTAGAGGAGTGATTAAAGACAACGAGCGTTACGATGTTAGTGTCTGCAATCCTCCATTCCATGCCTCACTTAAGGAAGCTGAGAAGGCATCGCAAAGTAAAGTGAATAGTTTAAATAAGACCGAAGTCAAGGAAGTCGTTTTAAACTTTGGCGGAAACGGAAAAGAACTGTACTGCAATGGTGGCGAAGAACGTTTTGTAACTAATATGATTAAACAGAGTTCGGAATTCAGCGAAGCCTGCCTTTGGTTTACTACTTTGGTTTCGAAAGAAGGCAACCTAAGAACTTTCCGAAAAGCCCTTAAAGCGGTGGGCGCTGTGGAAGTAAAAGCCATTAAAATGAGTCAGGGAACAAAGATCAGTCGAATACTTGCATGGACTTTTCAAACCATTGACCAGCAACGAGACTGGGCGAAGAAGCATTGGGGTGAATAAATATTGTGCATATTCAGACATATCGAAAAAGAAAAAGGCTATGATGGATGATTCCAAGGTCTTAAAATTTCCAGGTCTTGAAATAAAAGATAACACACGAAGATGACCAGATTGGCGAGTTCCAAAATTTTTACAGATGAAAAAATTTAGAAACAGACTAATGATTTTTGCTTGCATTGTAATAGTTGGCCAATGTATGGTTGTTGACTATTCAGATTTAAGCTGGACAGAAAATGCAGGAAGTTATTTAGGTATCGTTTCAATGCTTTTGTTGATAGTGAGTATGGTATTGTCGAACCAACATGAAAAGAAAAATACGCATAAGTAGTAACAAACTTCATTCGTAATGAAGCGAAGTTGTCAATTTCGTTTAAGAGCTTTCAGACTATTTTGTTCAATCAAACAAATGTGGCTGTCTCAAAAGTCAAAAAAGAATCTTTGAAACTTATCAATTGTTACTAACTTCAATATTTGTTACCCCTAATTGGCTTTGCCGATCTTCGATTCCCCTGAAGGGGACTTAAGCCTCCACTTTAGGGGAGGTTAGGAGGGGTAGAAATAACGGTTAAGTTTTAATCTAATAGTTGTCTGGATTTTAAATTCTCTTTTGAGACAGCCTCATTGATTTTAAAAACATTTCAATACTCAAACTATCACTATTGTACAAGTTGGCAATCGTGTTTTGGATCGACGGCACAAAGGTAATATTCGCGGAAACCTAAGATTGCTTCACGTAGTTGGTCGATGCCAATCATAATATCTCCTTCAGAGTAATAATCACGAGAGTACATAACCATTTCAGTCCCTGGTTTAAATTTCACGATTGACATACCTGGAGCTTCGATTACGGCGCCGTTCACAATACCTGTCATGGTCCATGTAGCCATGTAAATGTCATCAACCAGCGTTTCGTCCTCTACAACAGTATATAAGTCGGTCGATCCGGCAAATAAACGAGCCAGAAATTCAGCCATAGTGTCGGGTGAATAGATATCAACAATAGGATCGTGGTATTCATAATCATCAGCCAGATAAGGGATGACGCTTGGCCAATTTTCCGCATCGAGTTGAACCAATAGTCGACCAACATCGAGTTGATGATTTAAGTTCCGGCTTTTCAAATGCATTTGATTGTTTGAATCACTCGAAGGTGGAGGAAGTGAACAAGGATAGTCAGGAACAACAGAACACTTGTATTGCTCTCTAAAGAAATACATTAACTGATCGAGACCGGGAATATTCGGATCTGGACTAGCAATTGTAGCCATTATATCGCCTTCTGAATAATAGTCGCGTTGGTAGTATACGTTTATTGAGTATGGTTCAAATTTAAAAATAGAGATGCCCTTGGCCTCGTAATAAATGCCGTTAAACGTACCTTTCATAACCCATGTGGCTGAATAGACATCGTCAATAAGGGTTTCTTCTTCCACTATTGTTTCAAGATCAGGAGATGAATTTTCGATAAGTTGATAAAGGAAACCTGTCATGTGCTCCTTTCCATAGATATCAACAACGGGATCGTGATATTCAATATCGTCTGTGTAGTATGGAAGGATTTCATCTATTCCACCTCCTGTCACTTCCAATAAGGCACGCCCCACTTTTATTCGCTCTTTTTTGAGTTTATCTTTCAGAGCTTTTGAGCCACCTCTTTTATCTAGGTATTCACACGATTGGGCTGCCAGAATAATTATCATTCCAGCAAGCATTGCTAATGCTTTGATATTTTTTCTCATATGCTTAAACTTTAAATGAATAACAAATGATAAAATTGAAGATTAATGCTTTTTGTAATTTAATCTAATTATAATCAAATGTAAAGTCTTGGCATATTAAGAATAACGCTTAATATTTTTCTGGGTAGAAATCATGCATATCATTATCGATACACATAAGGTGTTTACCAGCTAGCTTAACATTACTAATTAACAACTTGATAAAAGTATGGTCAGCGCCCTTTATATATACTTCGTATGTAGATATTATTGCTATAAAGAAAATCAAAATCCAGGATTGTGTCATGCATTGAACCCTTACACCAAAGCACCAAGTGTTTCCGGATCGTCACTCAGATACACTTGCTGATCGTCGCGCGAACTCATGTAAAGAACACGGCCATAATAATCGGGTAAATCAAGTTGACTCGCATCCGTCCATTTACCGGTACCTAATACAGCTATCTTCTCTCCTTTTTCAAGTATGCCCTCCCTGTAGCGAATGGTTTTGTTTAAGCCCAAAAAGTTTTCACTTTCCAAACCATGTCTGTTCAGGTAGGCCTCTAATTTTTCACTTGCATCATTTAAAAAACCGGAACGGTACTTGCGATCTTCCACTACATGGCTTTTCACTTTTGTACTGTGAACAAAAGCTGCTTCGTTTCCTTCGCGAATGACAAATTTGTTGGCCACCACCTCATCAACAATGGTTTTCCAATGCGAACTCTTGCCCGACGACACTTGCTGCTCAACACGAATATGATAATACGCACATTCTCTACCCGACAAGGGCGCTTTAAGTGCTTCTTCAACAAACTCAACCTTACCAACTAACTTGGCAAGTTCTCCATCTTTAAATGATGAAATACGCTTAAGTGGTGCTTTCTTTAATTTTCTTTTTATTATGGCTTTCTTATTATAAAAAACAGAGACCAAAACAATCAGCACAAATACAGCAACAAATATTACGGGGATAAATTCTTTCATTTCAAATGTTGGTTGTTTAAAAGTTAATTGAGAATGAAAATATAAAACATTAATCAATAGGCAAAAAAAATAGGATACTACTCTCCTGTGGTGTCCTTCGTGATGTAAGTTTTTTTAATAACTTTGCAAGCGATTACGGTAAACCTGATGCATCATATCAGGTTGCAAGGGAATCAGGTGAAAGTCCTGAACAGTACCCGCTGCTGTGTACCCGGTTCGATGTTATTATCGAATCATTTCAGAAAAGCACCACTGTTCGCTCAAGGCGAATGGGAAGGTTCTGGAGAAGGGAAAGTCAGAAGACCTGCCATAGTCAACAGTAATGTAGCTTTCGGGAGTAAAAGCAAAAGACAGACAAGCCATTTCACATATCTTATCTCTCTTCTTTCTCCCCTCCATTAGCTACCTTAATTATTAAATATGAAAGCTTGAATGATAAGCGCGGCTAAATATAAATGGATTGTAATAGCAACACTTGTGGCGTTGGTACTACTATCTTGCATTGCCTTGCTTTTGGGGCCTACTAATCTTGACTTTGCGGCTCTGTATGATAGTCTATCAGGAGATTCTGCCAACAGTCAAAGCAATGGTATTTGGCAGGTGATTACACAGATTCGCTTGCCACGTGTTGTTATGGCCATTCTTGCAGGCACAGCCTTATCGGCCTCGGGAAGTGCGTTTCAATCCATATTCCGAAACCCTATGTCCGACCCTTATGTACTGGGTATTTCATCAGGCGCTTCAGTCGGTGCCACCATAGCCATCGTACTTGGGATTCAGGGAGGATTATTGGGCATTCCTATCTTCGCATTTTTAGGCGCTTGTTCAGCTTTGATTGTGGTGTACTGGTTAGCTTTTAGCTTGAAACAATCTGAGCAAAATACGCTTCTATTGGCAGGTATTGCCATGAGTTTAATGTTGGGAGCCATCGTTTCCCTCTTATTGGTTATTCATCGCGACCAAATGGAGAGTATTATCTTCTGGACACTTGGTGGCTTTAATGCCATTAGTTGGCAGCAGATATGGATTGTAACTCCCGTTGTTATTTTCTCACTAATCATGCTCTTCAAATACGCCAAAGATCTTAATCTGCTGGCCATGGGTAACGAAACAGCCCATTCGCTCGGTATCAATGTAAAAAAGAAAGTGGCGGTAATTCTATTAATATCTGCACTTTCGGTATCCATAGTGGTGGCCTATAGCGGTGTTATCGGCTTTGTTGGTTTAATTGTGCCGCACATGGTACGCTTCACCGTTGGTGCCGATAATCGAAAACTTCTACCATTGGCTGCTTTATGGGGTGGAATCTTTCTTATTATAGCCGACACGCTTGCCCGAACAGTTGTGCAGCCAGGCGAATTACCCGTAGGTAGCATCACCGCTTTGTTTGGAGCTCCCTATTTCTTTTTCATTTTAATCAAAAGAAGCAAGAGCCATGTTTAAAGTGAAAACAGAATTATTAGAACGAGATATCGTCATGGCCTTTGAGGACTTGAGCTTTAAAGCAGGCTCTAAGGCCATCTTAAATACCGTTTCGCATGAATTAAAAAAAGGCCGCTTCTATAGCATTGCCGGCTGCAATGGCTCAGGCAAAACAACTTTGTTGCAAACCTTACTTCAGATTAAAAAGGCAAGTTCTGGTCATATTCATGTGCCAGATTACTATCCCAACAAAGCTCATTATTTAAGTTATGTACCTCAAAACACACAACTCGAATTCGATTTCTCTGTTGAGGAAGCTGTTATGATGGGACGATACCCTTATTATTCAGGCATTACAGGTCCGAACAGCGAAGACAAACAAAAAGTATTGGACGCTATGGAAATGACTGACATGATAAACTTCCGAAAGCGCTCAGTAACCACATTAAGCGGTGGCGAGAAACAAAGAACCATCATAGCCCGGGCACTGGCACAGGATACGCCAGTCATGTTCTTAGACGAACCTGTTTCGCAGTTGGATGTCTTTCACCAAATTGAAGTACTTAAATTATTGCGGCAAATTGCCGATCAGGAAAATAAAACCATAATAACCGTGCTTCACGACCTCAATCAGGTAGCCGAATTCACCGATGAAGTAATGGTGATGGATAAAGGTCGCATTGTTGCCTATGGCGAACCTATTGAAGTGCTAAACCCCGAATTGCTGAAATCGGTTTTTAAAGTAGACTCGGAATGGATCTGCGCCAAGGACACAAAACCACACCTCATATTTCACTACTAAAATAAGGCTCTAAAAATTAAATACGAGTGAGCATTAACACTGATATACCATGAAACTACAACACCTACTTATACTGATATTATCCGTTTTTACACTTGCCTGTTCGAACACAAAAAACAAGGAACAGAAAAGCATTCAATTTACCGATTCAAGAGGTAATAAATTAAAGCTCAAATCAGTTCCTCAACGCATTATATCATGTTCACCAGCCATTACAGAAGTAATGTTTGCTTTAAATGAACAGCACAAATTAGTGGGACGAACCAATTTCTGCAATTACCCCCAAGAAGCACTCGATATAAAAGCCATTGGTGGTTTAATGGACCCATCTCTGGAAATTATGCTGCAACTAAAGCCCGATCTGGTTATGGCTTCGACTCACTTCAAAAAAGAAGCCGCTAATCGCATCGAAGAACTAGGAATGCCATTTGCCTGGTTAATGAGTCAGGAATCGGTTGCCGGGGCAGGTGATTTGATTATTAACATTGGCACCTTAATTGGTGAAAAAGAAAAAGCAGATTCACTCTGGAACTTGATGCAAAACAGCATGCAAGCTACCATGAATCAAGTTCCAAAAAACGTAAAAAAACCAAGTGTATATTACGCCGTTGGATTTGGAAAAGGAGGTGATTACACTGCAGGAAGTGATACTTTTATTTCGGAGTTAATCACTATGGCAGGAGGCAATAACATCGCTAGTGATATTACCGGCTGGGCCTATAATCTTGAAGCTTTGATTCAAAAAGACCCAGACATCATTCTTATTCAACACAGCATGAAAGAGGCTTTTTGCCAGCACGAACACTACAATCAACTTAGAGCTGTTAAGAACAATAAAGTTTTTGCCGTCGATCACCATTTGGTGCAGCTCAATGGGCCTCGTATACATATCGCTTTGAAAACTTTTGCTGAGATATTTTACCCAGAGCTTAATCATTTATAATACTTCGCTTGTTATAAATACTCAGGACGTATTGGAGCTAAAAAACAATATAAAAACCTATAAAACAAAACCTTGTTTACCAACACAAACGGTGCCTGTTTATCTTATTTGCATTTTGAACTACATGGTTTTTTGTTTGCTAGGTTGGAAATAAGTAAATTTCAGACTGTATATAGATATGTATTCTGATTATAAAGAAAATAATATTATAGAAGCCAAAACTTGAATTATGAAAACATTATTACTTGCTGTATTGGTGGTCTCTTCTACCTTAACTTATGGACAGATCGATACCACACGAAAAGGCTATGAATGGCCATATAGCATGCCAATTTTTGGTAAAAAGGCTGCTGAACGAGGATATAAGATACAGCTCCCTTATGGTTTGAATATTAACTACGTTTACAATCGAATGGATTTGGAAATTTCATCTTTTGGAATGACTATAGGAGATGACCCAAACTCAAACATCAACCAATTAATAAATGAACATGTCACTACCGAAACATTAAACTTTACCAATACCATTGCCAAAACAAATGGCATGAACCTTAGAGCAGATGTTTGGGTATTTCCTTTTCTGAATTTCTACGGCCTTTATTCGAATAGCTCAGGCTCTACACATGTATCGCTACAACCACAATGGTTCGATGATGATGGCAACCTGGTATTATCATTACCTCAAATAACAAGTGATGTTCATTTTTCGGCCAATACCTATGGACTTGGAACAACTGTAGTTGGTAAGATATACGACGATTATTTCTTTTCGGTTGATGCTAATTTTACCTGGTCGCATTCTGAGCTTTTGGATAAACCCGCCAAATTTGGTGTTGTTTCAGCAAGGGTTGGAGATCGTGTTAAACTTGGAAAAAATTCTATGCTTGCCCTCTATGTTGGAGGAATGTATCGAGGTTTTTTAGATAACGATGGTAACTTTGGTGCCATTGGAATTCAGCAAGCTTTGCCCGAAATTGGCAGCCGTCTTTTCCCTGAAATTGACCGCCGCATAGAAGCAAACAACGATGCCATAGCAGAACTTGACCCTGATAACATATGGGATCAAATAGAAATAGCGAAATTAGAGAGAAAAAACGAAATACTGGGTGAAATCAACACAGCCTTTGAAGGCCTTGTTTCATCGGATGTTAATTATGGCATTAAAAAGGATATTATTAACCACTGGAGCGTTCAGTTTGGTTTCAACCTTGAAATAAATGAAAGCCTTACAGCACGTGGGGAATTTGGGAAAGGCCACGGTAACGATTTTGTACTAATGGGTATTCAATACCGTTTTGGATTATAATTCCATATTTCGGTGAGAAAAAAATGATCATATAACTTAAAAAGAAAATATCATGGGAAAAGGTCAAGACGCTAAGAAAAATGTAAAAAAGGAAGCGGCGAAAACGCCTAAAGAAAAAAGAGCAGAAAAGCGTGCAAAAAAAGCTGCCAAATAGCTTTTAAACAGCTGGAATATATTACTAAGGTGTATCTCTTCAGAACTAGAGAGGTACACCTTTTTGTTTTTCTTTGCACTCTTTAACACAGCCGTTTTAAATTCTGGCACAGCGATTGCAACTTCACTTGCGTAGATTTTTTTTCATAGATTTTGGGTTTAGGTTATAAAGAGGCCTCTGTTAACGAACAGAAGGCCTTTTTTGTATTTATATGTATGCTCGTTATTTATTTTATCTTTGCAACTTCAAAATTTAGCAGGTATAGAGATGATTCAGATAGATGATAAAATAGTTAGTACAGATATTTTCTCGAAACGTTTTGTTTGCAACCTTGCAGTTTGCAAAGGCGACTGTTGTGTAGAAGGTGAATCGGGCGCACCTCTTGAAGATGATGAAACAAAAATCATTGAAGACATCTATCCCATCGTAAAACCCTACCTAACAGATCAGGCAATTGCTGAAATAGAAAAACAAGGCACCTGGGTTATCGACTCTGATGGTGATAAGGTAACACCAATTATTAATGGCAAAGAGTGTGTGTATACTTATTTCGATGAAGATGGAATCTGTAAATGTGCCATTGATAAAGCTCATCAAGAAGGTAAAGTTGATTTCAAGAAACCAATTTCCTGCCATTTGTACCCTATTCGAATTACACAATATCCCGATTTTGAAGCCTTAAATTATCACACCTGGCCTATTTGCCACCCGGCACGTGAACTAGGTGGAAAGTTAGGCGTTCCGGTTTACAAGTTCTTGAAGGAACCCATTGTCAGAAAGTATGGCCAGGCCTTCTTCGACGAAATGATCGACGTTGAAAAAACATTAATCGATCAAGGCATATTATAGATTCATAATTTTCCACATCAAGAAACTATGCTAATAAGGCAATGCTTTTTCCAGTTCAGCTTGCAATTCTAGTGCCTTATGGTAGCCTACTAATTTTGCCAACATCTTACCATCTGAACCTATAACTAACAGGGTTGGATAAGCCGATATATTGAACTTTTCATCTAGCTCCAATCCAGCTTCCGCTTCCATATTAATAGCTAGTGTGATAAACTGCTCATTTAAAGTACGAACAATCTTTTCATCCACCATTGTCTTCTTATCCATTTTCTTGCAGTAATAACACCAATCGGTATACGTTTTAATAAAGATGGGCTTGTTTTGTTTCGCAGCCAACTCCAAAGCTTCATCATATGTGCCTTTAAAATATTTTACTTCATCCTGAGCCTTCACTACTATGGCAAGAAACATTAATCCTATACCGAGTATCATTTTTTTTGCTTTCATAATTACATGTTTTCCCGGTTGGACGTACCTTTTAAAATATCCTTACAAAACCAATAACACCCACTTAATCTACCTATCAAAATAACTAGATATAAACACTTCGTTTTTCTTCTATTAAAATAGCTTTTTATCACAAAAATCTATTGACAAAACATTAACGTACACATAACTTTGTTAAAAAAATAGGAATATCATTATTCCAGCAATCTAAATTACCAAATCACTAACTTCTATATATTAATGATTTAAACTACATAAATCATGCCTGATAAAAAAACACTAAATAAATTGAGATTTTATAATAAAAATCTTGATCACTAATAAAATTCTAAAAATCATTATTAAAACAACTTCATATCATGAATAAATACAGCTTTCTATTAGTTCTATTGTTCACTTTCTTTAAACTTCAAGCCCAGGAAAAAAGTGAAGAAATAATCATTAGTTCTGGTAATTCCATTGTTTCAAGCGACATCAGTATTAATTGGATTGTTGGAGAAAATTTAATTGATTACGACGTACTATTTGAACAACTCTCATTTCAGGATTCCATTAATCATTCCTACCAACCTTACTATTCAGCCTACCCTACAATTACTCCAGACTTTGTACAAATTAAATCTAAAACAGAGTTTGACAATGATGTTCTTATTCAAATATACAACACCTCAAACAAGAGAGTATTATCTCAAAAATGGTCAAATAACCCCATGCAAATCAACCTTAGCAAGCTCCCGGCTAGCATGTACATTATTCATTTAATCGATACCGATCAACAAACAATTGCCACATTCAAAGTCATCAAAAAGTAACCACTCAAACTGTACAATATGAAACGTTTTTTACTTCTCGGTGGTGTATTACTATGCGCCAGTTTAATGATTATTCAAGCTCAGGTTCCACAAGCACTAAAGTACAAAGCCATAGCAAAAGGTAAATGGGGTATTCCATTGTCGTCGCGTAACGTAAGCTTAAGATTTACAATTATGCAAGATGACATAGGTGTATATCAAGAGAATCATCAAATAACAACTAATAGATATGGCTTAATGGATGTTAACATCGGAGAGGGAAATTCCATTTACGGTATATTCGACGGAATTGACTGGGGTGCCGGTGCCTATTCTTTAAAGGTCGAGATTGACCCAAAAGGCGGTTCAAACTATAAATTACAAGGAGGCGATAGACTACTTTCAGTACCATATGCTCTCTATGCGGGCAAAGTATCCAATCATAACGATTTAGATTCTGATCCTCACAATGAGCAAATTAATGACATGTATTTATCCGGAACAACACTATATACTTTTGAAGGGGATGAAACCATCATAACAGACTTATCTAGTTTGCAAGATGGTGTTGAAGATGCTGATGCCAATCCTGAGAATGAAATTCAAGTATTAAGTCTTGAAAACAACATCCTTTCACTCTCAACAAATGGTGCTCCAATAGAAATAGACTTAAGCACATACATCGATAATACAGATGCTCAACAACTATCACTGCAGGAAAATACGCTTTCGCTTGATAATGGTGGCAGCGTTGAATTGCCTGTAGGTACAACTAATGCCGAAGGCAATTTCTATTTTGGGGATAAAGATCAGGATGGTTTTGGTGACAATTTTAATTTAATATACCTACCAGATGGAGTAAATATACCTGCAGGATTTATAACTCAAAGTGGCGACTGTAATGACAGCAATAATTTAATTAACCCAGAAGCTCAAGAAATTGCAGGCGATGGACTCGATAACGATTGCGATGGTCTAATTGATGAAGACGATAATAGCAACAACATAGACAATGACGGAGATGGTTTTACAATCAGTGATGGCGATTGCAATGATAGTGATGCTTCGATATATCCGGGAGCCCCAGAGCTATGCGATGAATTAGAGGATCGAAATTGTGATGGTATGCTAATTGCTTGCGAAGGGCATTTAATTATAACGGAAGTAATGAGTAATCCGTCAGCAGTAAGCGATACTTATGGTGAATGGTTTGAAATATACAATCCTGGTGAAAAAGCTATTAACTTAAATGGATTACAACTAACAGACAATTCTTCAAATTCACATACAATAACAGAAGATCTTATAATTTATCCGCAACAAAGTTTTGTATTGGGCCGAAATGCAGATATAAATATAAATGGTGGAATTCATTGTGATTACCAATATGCAGGCTTTACTTTGACCAACAGTGCTGACGAAATCATTTTATCCTTCCCTGTTTTGGGAGAAGTGGCGCGTTTAGAATACAGTTCTGCATTTCCTTTGTCGGCAGGAGATTCCTTCCAACTTGATCCCTCACAATACAATAATTCAAACCCTTATGATCCTATAAACTGGTGTATTTCTGTAAACGACATAGGCCTAGGTGACACAGGAACACCTGGCCAAACTAATACAAACTGCGAAAGTGATTAAGTAAATTTATCACCTTGATAATTAATGGTTCGTTATTTTTTACCCAGTGATAACAACTAACTATTAACTCGAAAATACACTAAAGCGGTCTTCCTTGAGAATAGCTCAAAGAGGACCGTTTTGTATTGATGCTATAGATGTCAAATCAACGATGCGAATTAAAAAACCATCAAGCTATTAGCATTAAGAAATACAAACATGCTAAAAAACATGTTGGTTTTTTAACAAAAATCGTGTATTTGTTATTATTTTTACACCGTTGATTTAAATATTGTTATTCTTAAAACTTTGAGTTGGCAATGAGCTGGATATACAAACTACTGAACGATAGACTTGAGCGCATCGAAATTACCGATGCTGCAGCTATTATGTAGTTATTATATTGTCCACATTTACATCACTTATTTAAATGATACATCCCTTGTGTCAATTTCAGCTGTACTGTTGGACATCATCCGGTTTTAACATTGCTAAAGTCCAAAACATACAGATATGGAAGCTAAAAAATTACAATTAGACAATTCTTTAAACGAACTTAAAAAAGGAAAATCACTTATTCCTGGTGGCGTTCTTGGTATTCGTCGCCCTTACAATTTTGTTGAAGGTGAATTTCCTGTTTATTTTGATCAAGGAAAAGGTGGTCGTGTAACCGATATCGACGGTAACGAGTACATAGATTATTTGTGTGCCTATGGTCCAATGATTCTTGGTAATCGTGAAGAAGAAATTGACAACGCTGTTATAAATCAAATTCAGAATAAAGGATTTTGTTTTTCGCTTACTCAGTCATATCAAAACCAGCTAGCCGAAAAAATGAATGAGCTTATCCCTTGCGCTGAGATGAGTTTGTTTGTATGTACTGGATCTGATGCCACATCTACTGCTATCCGACTGGCTCGTTCATATACTGGAAAAACAAAAGTAATGCGCTGTGGTTACCACGGCTGGCATGACTGGTGTGTGGAGGTAAAAGGTGGTGTACCTGAAAAATTATACGAAGATGTATTTGAGTTTCAATACAACAACCTTGAGTCGCTTGAAACATTACTAAAAGAACATGGCGATGATACAGGAGCCGTTATCATTACTCCTCTTGGTCATCCTTTAGCTGCACCTATTACGGAGCCAAACAAAGGTTTCTTAGAAGGTGTTAAAGCCCTTTGTGAGAAATATAAGGTTGTTTTAATCTTTGATGAGATTCGTACTGGATTTCGTGTTTCTTTGGGTGGAGCACAAAAACATTATGGGGTAACTCCTGATTTGGCTGTATTTGGTAAAGCTATGGCCAATGGGTATCCTATTGGTGCTGTAACTGGTAAAGCCGAAATCATGAAAGAAGGCGAATCTAACGTATTTATTTCCTCAACTTTCTTTCCTAATAGTTTGAGTTACGTAGCTGCCCTTAAAACCATAGAAGTATTAGAGCGCGACAAAGTACTTGATAAAATTTGGGAGCGTGGCGAATCTTTTAATAATCGCATTGCTGATTTGCTAGAAAAATATGACATAGGTGCCAGAATCAGTGGTATTCCACCAATGATGTTCATCACCTTCGATAGAAGTTCTGATGGTACACACAAAGCTAAGCGTAACGACTTCTACACGCAGTTAATCCGACGTAAAGTATTCTTACAGCCATATCATCATGGATACATCTGCTATCGTCACACGGAGAAAGATCTGGATTACACAGTTAATGCAATTGAAGAAGCTTTACAGTATATAAAAGATAAGTATTAATATTTAAAAGCTAATAGCTATCAACCCCGATAACTATCGGGGCTATTAGCTTTTTATAATATTCCACACATGAGTGATAAACAACTAAAAAAGGGTATTGGTGAATTGTTCACTTCACCAAATGCTGATGATATGAGAGCCTTTCTGAAGGACAAGAGCAAGCAAATGAAAAACAAGCTTAGTTCTGTATCGGAAGCAATTGATCAATTTGTAAAAGATGGAGATTACCTCGCAATAGGTGGATTTGGTGGCGTTCGTATACCAACAGCTCTTATACATGAAATTATTCGTAAAGAAATTAAAAACCTTGGTTTTGCTGGTCACGTATCGACACACGATTGTCAGTTATTAAGTGCTGGTAAATCATTCAACCGCTGCGATGCGGCATATATTGTTGGCCTCGAAGCAAGAGGTTTATCGAAAAACTCGAGACGTATGTTTGAGTCGGGTAATGTAAAAGTTACTGAGTGGACAAACGGTGCCTTATCATGGCGATTCAAAGCTGCAGCTATGGGTTTACCTTATTTACCATCACGCACCATGCTTGGTACCGATACTTTTAAGCGATCAGCTGCAATTGAGGTTGAATGCCCATTCACGCAACAAAAAATGGCTGCTTTGCCCGCTTTATATCCAGATGTAGCAATGATACATGTGCACCGTGCCGATGTACATGGCAACTGCCAGATCGATGGTATTTTAGTGGCTGACGATGACATAGCAAAAGCTTCGAAACGTGTTATCATCACAACTGAAAAGATTATCTCGAATGAAGAAATCAGACGTGAGCCATCTAAAACAGTAATTCCATATTGGTGTGTTGATGCGGTAATTGAAATGCCTTATGGTTCCTACCCAGGTAATATGCCAGGTGAATATTTCTCAGATGAAGAACATTTAGCCGATTGGCTGAAGGCTGAAAAAGATGAAATGCAGTTGGAGGAATTTATCGGACATCACATTTTGTCGTCGAAGGACTTCTACGAATATCTGGAGAAAAATGGCGGCATGAATAAGATGCGAAAACTAATGCAAGCTGAACATTTGTATTAATCTTTTAAAACCAAGACAACATGGAAAATACATATAATCCAATGGAGTTGATGATTACGATTGCTGCACGTAACTTAGAAGACGGCGCAATGGTAGTGGTCGGAACAGGTGTTCCGGTAGCAGCAGCGATGTTGGCACAAATGACACAGTCACCAAATTTGACCATCCTTTTTGAAGCAGGTGGTATCGCACCACTTTTACCTACCATGCCAATCTCAGTAGGTGACTCACGAACCACACATAAAGGTCTGAAAGCAACATCCATGGCTGAAATTATGGAATTGTGTCAGGCTGGAATCGTGGATTACTGCTTTTTAGGTGGTGCTCAAATCGATAAATATGGTAATCTTAACTCTACCCTAATTGGCGATAACTATGAAAAACCTAAAACACGTTTCCCTGGAAGTGGTGGTGCTAACGACTTAGCCTCACTTTGTTGGAAAACAATGGTTGTAACGCCTCAAAACAAAAAACGCTTTGCCAATAAGGTTGATTTTGTAACTACACCAGGCTTTATTGAAGGCGGCACTTCACGTGTTGATGCAGGACTACCTGCTAACACTGGTCCTTACAAAGTAATTACCGACATAGGTGTTTATGGCTATCATCCTGATTCTAAAGCCATGATGCTTTTATCCTTACATCCAGGTAAAACCATTGATGATGTGAAAGCAAATGCAGAGTTCGAAGTGATCATTCCTGATAATTACGAAACAACTGTTGAGCCAAGCGAATTGGAATTAAAGCTTTTAAGAGAAAAGGTAGATCCATCGGGTGTAATAATTGGCCGAGGGTAATAAACTAAATGAAACTAGGGAACGGTTCTCTAATCAAAAATAGTGTTGAAAGAACCGTTCCGTAATAAAATAAAAAAATCTACTATAATGAAAAAAATGATAATCACCTGTGCAGTATGTGGAGCAGAAACCACTCGCGAGCACAATCCAAACTTACCATTAACTCCCCTTGAAATTGCGGATGCAACTTTTGATGCCTACAAAGCAGGTGCATCCATTGTTCATCTTCACGTGCGTGACGAAAATGGCGGTCCAACTCAAGATCCTGAAGTTTTTAAAGAGGCCATTAAATTGATTCGTGAGCGTTGCGACATAGTTGTTGAAATTACGACTGGTGGTGCTGTGGGTATGAGCGATGATGAGCGTGTTGCTGTTATCGAAGCCATCCAACCAGAAATGGCATCTTTAGATTGCGGTACCGTTAATTTTGGTGATGAGTACATTGTTAATACACTTCCTACAATGCGTCGTTTCGCCAAAGAAATGATTAAGTATAATGTACGACCTACATTAGAGTGTTTCGATATTTCTCACGTTGTGGCTGCTGACACTTTAATTAAAGAAGGACTTCTTAAGCCTCCTTACCATTATGGTTTTGTAATGAACGTCCCAGGGGCCATTCCTTACGACATAGAGTTACTAAACTTATTAGTTAGCCGAATTCCTGAAGGTGCTAACTGGACAGTTATGGGCGTTGGTCGTGCTTGTGTACCAGCTCATTATGGGGCTTATGCACTTGGCAATGGCTTTATCCGTGTTGGCTTTGAGGATAATGTTTATTACGAGAAAGGCGTATTGGCAGAAAGCAATGCACAACTTGTTGAACGCACAGCCAAATTATCAAAAGATGCAGGTTACGAAATCGCAACGCCTGCTGATGTGAGAGAGATGTTGCAATTGAAGGGAATGTAAAAAGCCTATAGCCTATAGCTACTAGCTTATAGCTCTTTATTATCTATAAAAAATAAAGAATGCATTAAGCTAGTGGCCAGCAGCTAGTAGCTAATAGCTTTGAAATAAAATGAAAACAGGAAATAAATACGGAATACATCGCGTTATTGAGCCACAAGGAGTTCTACCACAACCGGCTACAAAAGTTGATAATAATATGAGTCAGCTTTTCGATAACGAGATTTTGATTGACGTTGATGTACTAAATATTGACTCAGCCAGTTTCACGCAAATAAAAGAACAAGCCAAAGGCAATACCGAAGAAATCAAATGCATTATTTTGGATATTGTTACTAAGCAGGGAAAAATGAAAAACCCTGTTACAGGATCTGGAGGTATGTTGATCGGATCAATTGCCAAAATTGGTTCAGCTTTGCAGGGTAGTATCGACCTAAAAGAAGGAGATCGTATTGCAACTTTGGTTTCTTTATCGTTAACACCTTTGTTCATCGAAGAGATAATTGATATTAAACCAGAGATAGATCAGGTTAAGATCAAAGGGAAAGCTATTCTTTTCGAAAGTGGCATCTATGCCAAACTTCCGGCTGATTTATCCGAAACATTATCATTGGCCGTGCTAGATGTGTGCGGTGCACCAGCTCAAACAGAGCGTTTGGTTAAGAAAGGTGACACCGTAGTAGTATTAGGTGCAGGTGGAAAATCAGGTATTTTGTGTTGTGCAGTAGCGAAGACTATTGTTGGCGATGATGGGCTTGTAATTGGTGCTGATTATTCCGATGAAAATATCGAACGTTTAATTCAGGTTGGAGTCTGTGATAAAGCTATAAAGCTAAATGCTACAGATGCGCTTGATTGTTATGAAACGATTGAAGCTATCACAAAAGGTGAGCTTGCTGATGTGGTTATCAACAACGTTAATATTCCAAATACCGAAATGGGAACCATCCTGATGTGTAAGGACAGAGGTACCGTTTACTTTTTCAGTATGGCAACTTCGTTCACAAAAGCTGCTTTGGGTGCTGAAGGTGTTGGCAAAGATGTGGATATGTTAATAGGTAACGGATATGCAATTGGGCATGCCGACATGGCTATTGATATTCTTCGCAAGGATGAAAAGATTAGAAAACTATACGAAGAGTTGTATACCTAATTAGTCCGAAGTCCGATGCTTGAAAGCAGAAGGGAGAAGTCCGAAGAAATAATAAACAGATTTTTAAAAGCGCCGTGTCCATAGCTATTAGCTAGAAGCTGGCAGCTAGTTGCTTTAAAATTAAAACAAATGAAAATAAAATTCTCAAAAGTCGATTATAAAAGCATTCCATTATTCAAGGATGTGAGCGTGGATGATTGGAATAACTGGAAATGGCAAATGCGTAATGCCATTCGCGACATTCCAACATTAGAAAAAGTTCTTGAATTAAGCGAAGAGGAACGTGAGCACCTTTCTCAAACATTGGGTAAGTTTAAAATGGCTATCACGCCTTATTATGCTGCACTTATGGATAAGGAAGATCGTGAATGTCCAGTTCGTAAATTAGCCGTTCCAATCTTAAACGAATTACATATTGATGAATCGGACTTAAGTGATCCTTTGCATGAAGATGTTGATTCGCCAGTACCTGGATTAACACATCGTTATCCGGATCGTGCTCTTTTGCTTGTAACACACGAATGCTCGATGTATTGTCGTCATTGTACGCGTCGTCGTATAGTTGGCGAAACTGATGAAGAGATGGGGAAAGGCAATCTTGAGAAAGCCTTTGAATACATTGCCAACACGCCCGAAATTAGGGATGTGGTTATTTCAGGTGGTGATCCACTAATACTAAGTAATAACCGTATCGATTACATTTTGACTGAGCTTCGTAAAATTGAGCATGTTGAAGTTATTCGTATCGGAAGCCGTATGCCTGTTGTATTGCCTCAACGCATAACCGACGAACTATGCAACATCATTAAAAAGCATCATCCGGTATATGTAAATACGCACTTCAATCATCCAAAAGAGATAACCGATGACGCGCGTGAAGCTTGTGAAAAGCTTGCTAACTGTGGTGTTCAATTGGGTAACCAATCTGTGCTTCTAAAAGGGGTCAACGATTGTTCAAATATCATGAAATCACTAATGCACAACCTACTGCGAATTCGTGTTAAGCCTTATTACATTTATCAGTGTGATTTGTCGGAAGGTATTTCTCATTTCAGAACAACTATATCAAAAGGAATTGAGATTATAGAAAATCTGCGTGGACATACTTCTGGTATGGCAGTACCTACTTTTGTGGTTGATGCACCAGGTGGTGGTGGCAAAATTCCGGTTATGCCTGACTACTTGATTTCACAAACTGAAAAACGTGTTGTATTGCGTAACTACGAAGGTATGATTACCAGTTACACGCAGCCTTCGGATTACCAAGGGCATAAAATGAAAGATTGTGATTTCTGTAATGATGAATCATTAGTAGCTAAAGATGGTGTAGCTAAGTTGCTAAACGAAGGTGGTACAATTCGTCCGCAGTCAATGCGACGCGAGATTCGTACCAATGGTAACGGCAAGCATTAATAAACAAACTCTTAAGGAGCGGCTCTCTCTATAAAATTATTAAAATAAAGAGCCGCTCCTACATTTACTTTAAAACATTGCAGATAAAACCTTGGACATATCATTTTATAGGTGCCACTACTTTCATACTTGGAAGTAAAAAAAATGCTGGCAAAACAACTTTTATGAATGTGGCTTTAAACCAGATTCGTAAAGTTGAAGCACCTGCATTTGCAACCATTGGTGTTGATGGAGAAGGCAATGATTTAATTGATGGCAGAGCCAAACCTCTAATAACAACACTTCCGGGCGATTATCTGGTAACCACTCGTCCTTTATTGGATAAAAGCAATGGTCTTTTTGAACTTTTAAAAGTATTCCCATACAAAACTGTTCTTGGCCAATTAGTGGTAGCAAAAACACTTCGCGGCGGAACCATCGAATTGGTTGGCCCCGAAAACAATGCTCAGTTATCCGATATAATTGACTTTTTAAAGAATGAAATCAAGTGCCAAACAATAGTGATAGATGGAGCAGCAAACCGTCTCACTCCTGTTAGTGCCATATCAGAAGCGGGCTTCTTTTACGTGCAATACGTCGATAAAAGAAACATGAATAAAGCACTTGAAAATCTAAAATTGCTATGCTTATCTGCATCGTTTCCTATTTACGACAAATCGCAAAAGGAAACACCATATAAAATTGATGGGGCACTTACAGCTAATAAAATATCCACCATACCTGACAAAACTAAAACCATTTCTATAAACAACCTTACATCAGTCTTTCTACCCTTCAAACAACTAAAAGCGTTAAGTCAGAAACATAATATTTTGGCAGAAAACAACTGCAAACTCAACGCCTTTGTTCTTGTAACGAAAGATGTTGAAAAACTAACTTTTAGAAAACTGTATGAGCAGTGCAATCTAAACATCGAATTAATTGACAATCCTTATGGGCATTAATAAAGTCATAGAATTTACCGAGTTCAATTGGTTTTACGAGAAGTACAAACCACTGACTCCTTATGGCATTGATGCAAAAATAAAGTGTCGATTCATTACTAATGCCAACGAACTTAATAAAATACATGCCATCGGTGAGACGGTATTAAGTTTTATTGAGGAAGACAATAATGCTGTCCTAAAAATAGAGCATCATTTAAGCAGAATAGATCGTTTAAATGATTTGGATAAAGAGGTATTCGATGCAGCTGATTTATTCCTAATAAAAAAATTACTTATCCATTTTAAGGCAGTCGCTTCCATTATGCCAAACATTTGGAAAACGATTTTTAATTCAGAATTTAATTCACAAAAGCTACTTACTGAATTAATGCCTGATAATGATGATTCGGAAGCTTTTCACCTCTCATCATCGTTTAGTGATGAGCTTCTAGAAGTCCGTAATAGAATTTCTCAAACCGATGAGCTTCTCAATAAAATAAAAAAAGAAACACTCAGTGATATAAAAGATAAATTCGAGCTTGATTTTGAAAGCAGGGAATTCATTCTGGTCGATCAAAATAAATCAGAAAAACTAGACTCTGCACTTCTTTACATTGAACTATATGATGCCAACCTTTTAAAAGTAAAAGCACTTTTCCCAAAATCATACACAATTGCCCAAATGGAAAAGAAAGCTCTATTACAACAAGAAGCGGAAGCAGAAGTTAAGGTACTAAAGCGACTAAGTGCTAGTGTTTCTAAAGAGAGAGAACAACTAAAACAATATATAGAAGTAATTGAAAACATTGACTCGCATTTGGCTAAAGCGCGTGTTTCGAATTTATTCAATCTAATAAAACCAGAAATAGATGACTGCGATGGACTTCAAATCGATGAAGGAAGATTTCTTTCATTGGAAGCCAGGCAAAATAGAAACGGAGCCAAATACACGCCACTTAGCGCTACTTTCGATACTAACACCTCACTCTTATCCGGATCAAATATGGGAGGAAAGACTGTGCTTTTTAAAACCATTGGATTTCTACAACTGCTTACCCAATTAGGTTTTAGAGTGCCCGCATTAAAGTTCAAAACCAAACTATATGATTCCATTCATATACTTAGCACCTATGAAAATAAAGAAGTTGAAGGTTTGAGTTCATTCGGACAAGAAGTATTTAGCTTATCATCAGCGCTTGAAAACGAAAATAAAACCACCTTAATTCTGGCTGACGAATTAGCCAAAACAACTAATGCTACTGAGGCAAAAGCCATTTTATATGGTGTGTTAAAATGGGTAGCCTCGCATACTAACTATACCGGATTTTTCTCTACACATTTCATCAAACTACCAATAATAGAAGGCGTTGGTAAATATAGAATGAAAGGTTTGAACCGAAAGGAATTTGAAAAACATTACCTCCACAATCAGGAGGAAACCATTGAAGATAGAATTAAACTCATCAACTCATTTATGCAATTTGAAGTGGAGATTGACAAGCAAGAAAGCTATAAGCAAGATGCCTTGAGTATTGCCAGTTTGCTGGGTTTAAATAAAGATATTATTAAAAATGCAAATGATTATTTAGGGAAGACAATATGATGGATTCGAAACTAAATCTTGATAAAAGCAAAATTAAGAAAGCCAGGCAGCTATCGAAAGAAATTGCCGGCCCTGTGAATGAGTATATTTCGCAACATACAACGGTTGCCATTGAACGTGCAACGCTTCGTCTGCTTGGTGCTGATGGTGTTAGCAAAGATGAAGTACCTGTGCCTAATATGGTGATAAACAGTTTAGGTGACAAAATACAATATGGTGCGGCTAAATACTATATCAATGCGCTCATTCGTAAAAATGTATCGCCACAAGAGCTAAATGAACTAATAGCTGATGGACTGGACATTTCGAGCATCGATTTTACTGATCAGAAGCTTATTGATCAAAAAGCCGAAGAGCTCGTTGAAGGAGCTGCCAAACGTATTAAAGAAAATGTAGCTTACCGCTCGGGCAAGATTGACCAATACAAGGAAAAGGAAAACAGTCCTTTACTTTACCTCATCGTTGCCACAGGTAATATTTTTGAAGATGTAAAGCAAGCGCAAGCTGCCGCTAAGCAGGGAGCTGATATTATAGCCGTAATTCGCACTACTGGTCAGAGCTTACTGGATTTTGTTCCTTATGGCGCAACAACCGAAGGTTTTGGTGGAACTTATGCAACGCAAGAGAACTTCAAAATAATGCGTAAAGCTTTGGATGAAGTTGGCGAAGAAACTGGTAAGTACATCCGTTTGGTTAATTATTGCTCTGGCCTTTGTATGCCGGAGATTGCCGCCATGGGTGCACTTGAGCGTTTGGATATGATGCTGAATGACTCGATGTACGGTGTGCTTTTTCGCGACATTAACATGTATCGTACCTTTGTCGATCAGAAGTTTTCGCGCATGATTAATGCCTTTGCCGATATCACGATTAACTCAGGCGAAGATAACTACCTAACTACATCTGATGCCTACGAAAAAGCATATACGGTAACTGCATCGCAGTTCATCAACGAGCAATTTGCCTACGATTCAGGATTACCTGCAAAATTAATGGGATTGGGTCATGCCTTTGAGATCAATCCACAAATGGAAAATGGTTTCTTATACGAAATGGCACAGGCTCAAATGGCGCGCGAAATATTCCCCGAAGCGCCATTGAAATATATGCCGCCAACCAAGTACATGACAGGCGATATTTTTAAAGGCTTTATTATGAATGCCATGTTTAATTTCATAGCCAAATCTACCAACCAAGGTATATTGTTATTGGGTATGCTTACCGAAGCTATTCACACGCCATTTATGCAGGATCGCTTCCTGGCTGTTGAGAATGCTCGCTATATCCTCAATAGTACAAAAGATTTTTCCAACGATATAGAGTTCAAGAAAGATGGCATAATGCAAACCCGTGCTCAGGATGTGTTGGATCAAACCATCGAGTTTCTTGAAAACATCAACCAGCAAGGACTATTTGATTCTATCGAAAATAAAATGTTTGCTGAAGTAAGTCGACCAAAACACGGCGGTAAAGGTTTTGATGGTGTAACAGAAAAAGCCAAGGATTATTTCAATCCTGTGTATAAGTATTTAGAAAACGAATTAGGATTAAAATAAAATGGAGGGACAAAATATGATGATTCGCCCATATGGAGATACGATGAACGATGGAGCTATTCAGCTGTCGTTTACCTTGCCTGTGCCTCACTCAGCTAAAGCCGATGAAGCAGCTCGTCAGTATGCAAAGAAACTAGGTTTCAATGAGGTGGAAGTAGTACACTCCAACCCTCTTTCCGATAAGTTTACCTTCTTTGTTATTTACGGTAAAACCACCCAGCAGCTCGATTACGACAAAGTGGAAGTGGAAGCCATTGAAAAGACAATGGACTATTACGAAGTAAATAATTACATTGAAGAAAACATTAAACGTAAAATTGTGGTAGTCGGTGCCTGCACCGGAACCGATGCACATACAGTTGGAATTGATGCCATCATGAACATGAAAGGTTTTGACCAGCATTATGGGCTTGAGCGATATCCGATGATTGAAGCCATTAATATGGGCGCGCAAATTACCAATGAGGAACTCATTGAAAGAGCAGTGGAGCTTAATGCAGATGCCATTTTAGTATCGCAGGTTGTGACGCAAAAAGAAGTTCATATTCAAAACATGACTGACTTGATTGAACTGATGGAAGCCGAAGGTGTTCGATCAAAAATGCTTGTTGTAGCCGGAGGTCCCCGTATTAGTAACAAATTAGCCTTGGAATTGGGATACGATGCCGGATTTGGAAGAGGTACTTTTCCTGAAAATGTGGCTTCTTTTGTAGTAGAGAAAATGGTGGAGAAAAAAGCTGTTAGCTCCTAGCTAATGGCTGTTAGCTATTCACAAATGGTGAAAATAATTATTGAACAATCTTCGGACTCCGAACATCGGACTTCGTACTAAAAATAAATATAATGAAAGAAATTTATATCATTGACGCAGCACGAACTGCAATAGGTAATTTTGGTGGGGCACTTGCTTCAGTTTCTCCGGCAAAAATGGGAGCTACCGTTGTAAAAGCTCTTTTGGAAAGAAATAAATTAAATGGCTTTGAAGTAGACGAAGTGCTAATGGGATCAGTACTACAAGCTGGTCATGGTCAGAATGTGGCGCGCCAGATTGCTATGGAAGCAGGTATCCCTAAAGAGAAGTCGGCAATGACCATTAACATGGTTTGCGGTTCCGGTTTACGTACCATTGCAATGGCAGCACAAACTATCCTAGCAGGTGATGCTGAACTAATTATTGCTGGAGGTTCTGAGAACATGTCGCAAGCTCCTTACATCTTACCAAAAGCCAGAACTGGATACAGAATGGGTGACGGTGCACTTATTGACACAATGATAGCGGATGGTTTGACAGACGTTTTCAACAATTACCACATGGGTAATACAGCTGAAAACTTAGCTGATAAATACAACTTGACCAGAGAGGAACAGGATGCTTTTGCTGCTCAATCGCAAAATAAAGCAGAACAAGCTATTAATAACAATCGCTTTGCTGATGAAATCGTTCCTGTAGAAATTCCTCAGCGCAAAAAAGATCCGATCATCTTTAAGCAAGATGAGTTTGTTCGTTTTGGTGTAACAGCTGATTCTTTGGCGAAACTTCGTCCTGCCTTTAAAAAAGATGGAACAGTAACAGCTGCTAATGCATCTGGTATTAATGATGGAGCCGCTGCAATTATCGTTGCCAGCAAAGAGGCTTGTGAAAAGTACAATTTAACGCCTATGGCTAAGATTGTATCATACGCATGGCATGGAACCGATCCGGCAATTATGGGAATTGGTCCGGTCGAGGCCGTTAAGAAAGCTTTGGATAAAGCAAGTTGGTCGCTTGATGATGTTCAGTTAATCGAAGCAAATGAGGCTTTTGCTGCGCAATCCTTATCAGTTATGAAAGAGTTAAACATGAACCCTGATATTACCAATGTAAACGGGGGAGCCATTGCTTTAGGTCACCCAATTGGAGCAAGTGGTACTCGCGTACTTACTACCTTGGTTCATGAAATGAAAAAACGCGAGGCAACAAAAGGACTAGCTACTCTATGCATAGGAGGCGGTATGGGAATTGCCATGTGTGTTGAAGCGGTCTAAAAATATTGTCCTATTTATTTAAACCTTTAGTCTATCTGAAGAGCCTGCCAACTTGGTGGGCTCTTTATTTATACGCTCATTAATAATTCATTTTGCAATTTCATTATCTCTTGCCTATTTTGATATGCTTTTAACTTTATACAAAATCGATGGCAGAACCGTTTAAAAATTTGTACTCAAAACAATTCTTCGATGTTTTTACCGAAGCATTAGATGATGTGTTAGATGATTTTAATAAAGAGCAATTTCTTAACAAAATTATTACATCAGAATGGGACGACCTTGAGTTAAAACAACGCATGTACCATATTTCGGAGGTATTGGCTACTTATTTGACAAGGGATTATCCTAAGAGTGTAGATCAACTGTTACAAATAATAGCATCTCTAAAGACTAATAAGGTTGAGGCTAAGGTAAAATATCCCGACCTGGTTTTTATGCTTATCCCTAACTACATCGAGAATTACGGTTTACATGATTTTACTACCTCCGTTGAAGCTTTTCAAAAAATAACACCCTTTACCACTTGCGAATTTGCAGTACGTCCATTTATTATCAAGTATGGTGATAAAATGCTAATGGAGATGCTCAGATGGGCTAAGCATGAGAATCACCACGTCAGGCGGCTTGCTTCAGAAGGATGCAGATCGCGACTGCCCTGGGGGATGGCTCTTCGTGATTTGAAAAGAGATCCGAATCCTATCTTATCTATTTTAGAGAATCTTAAAAATGATTCTTCGGAATATGTTCGTAAAAGTGTGGCCAATAACCTGAATGATATTTCGAAAGATAATCCGCAGGTAACCATCGATATTGTTAAAAAATGGAAGGGGCAAACAAAAGAAACAGATTGGATAGTTAAACATGCTAGTCGCACGCTTCTTAAAGCCGGCAACCAGGAATTGATGCAATTATTTGGTTTCGGTGCTATCGATGATATTGAGATTAGGAATTTCCAGGTACTAAGGCATGAGGTGCGTGTTGGCGATGCCTTGGGATTTAGTTTTGAAATACACAATCAATCTACTAAAAGTGAATTAATTCGTTTGGAGTACGCTATTTATTATTTGAAGAAAAACGGAACTCATACCAAGAAAGTATTTAAAATAAGTGAAAAGGAATATGCACCTAATTCGATTACTAATATTACCCGACGACAATCATTTAAGATAGTGTCGACACGGAAATATCATATGGGTGATCACTTAATCAGCCTAATAATAAATGGCGTTGAGGTTGATGAGGGAGCTTTTGAGCTAAAGGCGTAATAAAAAACGGCAGCCTGAATTAGCTGCCGCTTTATATCATATGTATTTCTGATTAGCTCAATTTAATCAACGATTTACCAGTCATTGATTCTGGCTGATCCACACCCATTAATTCAAGAATGGATGGTGCAACATCTGCTAACACACCATTAACCGTTTTACCATTTTGCTCGGTAATCCACACAAAAGGTACCGGATTTAATGAGTGAGCTGTATTTGCAGAACCATCAGCATTAACTGCATTATCAGCATTACCGTGATCGGCAATAATGATTGCTTCGTATCCATTCTCCTTGGCTGCTTCAACAACTCCTTCAACACAATCATCAACAGCCTTAACAGCTTTCTGAATGGCATCATACACACCTGTATGCCCTACCATATCACCATTGGCAAAATTCAGACAAATGAAGTCGTATTTCTTATCGTTTAATTCAGCTACCACTTTATCTTTTACTTCGAAAGCACTCATCTCAGGTTGCAAATCATATGTTGCTACCTTAGGCGAATTAACCAAGATACGGTCTTCTCCTGGAAATACTTCCTCGCGACCACCCGAGAAAAAGAATGTAACGTGAGCATACTTTTCAGTTTCGGCAATACGCAACTGCTTCAATCCAGCATTTGATACAACCTCACCAATTGTTTGTTTTACGTTCTCTTTATCAAACAGAATATGCAATCCTTCAAATTTAGCATCGTACGGAGTCATTGTACAATAATGCAAAGGAATGGTTTTCATGCCATGCTCTGGCAGATCCTTCTGTGTTAAAGCAATGGTTAATTCTTTTGCACGGTCGTTACGGAAGTTGAAGAATACAACCACATCACCCTCAGCTATTTTACCATCAACCGAAGAATTAACAATAGGTTTGATAAACTCATCGGTTACCTCAGCATCATACGAAGCCTGGATAGAAGCTAATAAATCTTCTGATTTAGTTCCAATTCCATCAACCATAACATCGTATGCCTCTTTAACGCGTTCCCAACGATTATCGCGATCCATAGCATAATAGCGACCTGTTACGGTTGCTACACTACCAGTTGACTTATCCATATGCTCCAATAGCTCAGTCATGAAACCTTTACCACTACGTGGGTCAGTATCTCGGCCATCCATAAATGCATGAACAAAGACATCATTTAGACCATATTTATTAGCAACATCCAATAAAGTATGAATATGCGCCTGACTACTGTGAACACCACCTTTACTCATTAAACCAAGAAGGTGAACTTTTTTACCGTTCTCTTTGGCATAAGCATAAGCTTCAGATAAAGCTTTATTGTCGGCTATGCTACCATCGGCGCAGGCACGATTAATCTTTACTAAATCTTGATATACCACACGACCTGCTCCGATATTCAAGTGACCAACCTCAGAGTTACCCATTTGTCCATCAGGCAACCCAACGTTTTCTCCTGAGGCTTCTAATTGTGAATATGGGTACTTTGCTAAAAGTGAATCCCAATAAGGTGTTTCAACTTGTGAAATAACATCTGATTTAGACTTATCTCCAAATCCCCAACCGTCTAAAATGACAAGAATTGTCTTTTTATTCATCTTATAATATTTAATTTTTCTTTTACTTTCTCTATTGATCTAACATTAAAGTCGCGTAAAAATACTTAATTAGTAATCAATGAGAAAATCTATATAGCTATTAGTCGCTAATAAAACAGTATATATTAGAAACAATGCCCATATACATTAGTTTGCAGGCAATAGCTGAAAAAAAGTTAAAAGATTTAGCAGAAATGAAAAAGACCGAAAGCTGGCACTTCCGGTCTTAATATTAGTTTGGTAAACTTATTTATTTCCTATTTCTATTGTTGTGCTTTTTAAAATAAATGTTGCGATTGGCCTTTTTTTGTTTGGCATAAATAATTGATCTTTCTTTTTTAGTTACCACGCCATCCGCTTTTGCTATTCTTTTGGTTTTATTAATGTTATGTTGCTGAGCTTCCAGTTGTCGTACCTCGTACCTTGTTAGTTCACCACTTGTAATTCCATTAACAATTCTTTTATGCTGTTGTACTTGATTTTGTTTTACTACTGGAGTTACTGCCATTGATAATGAACTAAGACAAAGTGCTATTGCTAAAAGAAATATTGATCGTTTCATGATGTATTGTTTTAAGTTATTAATTTCTCTTTTATCAATACACCGTTTAATTTGGCAGACACCCTACTTTTTAGCGCAAAAAAAATGAGCATATAATTATAACATGCTCATTTCCTCCCCTATTTATGAAAAAAATTACTTTCGAATTAAAACTGGATATGCTACAAAATAACGTCTACTCAAATAGTACTTTCTAAATACTGGAACATCGATCCAACCCAACTTCACAAAAATCGCCGTTATTATTAGTATTATTAGCATATCAACAAGTTTTAATTCCCAATTTACCTTTAACTAATACTCACGCTAGTAAACGGCACTTACAAATAAAAAGTTTCACCTTAACGCCTTAATTAAAGTTAATTAACAATTATGAATTAATATTCACGCTCAACCTCAGCCCTCAATCGCTTACGATCACTATGCTGAATCTTACGTTTGAAGTTAAGGTTTACAAAACCACTCAATCGCAATACCGGGTAGACATTCTTCTCGTTGATATAAGCTTTTAAATCGAGCGAAAACTCGATTGGTGAGAAATAAATTCGCTTAGAAAAAGTGGCTGACAAAAACTGGTTATTTTCTATGGTTTCAAATTGTAGATCATGCGACACCATACCCAGGGCAATATTGGTGCCTGTTGATATTCCGTAAACAAACTCCAACTCCTGGATGCCTTTCAAGGTGTTTGTGCCAACATCGGCATCCGCAACAACAGCATTTCTCGCATTGATATATGTGTAACGAAACCCAGCCAAACGAGCTCGCGAACGATCATGACCATTACTACGCACCCTATCTTTAATTCCAAACTTACGATAAATACTCACCGTGTACACTCCCATTAATGAAGAGGTAAAATCCTCCGTGTTTAAATACTTATCGAGCATATTAAAGTTATTCTGCGCTCCAGCACCAACTTGAAAACAATAAATATGTGGCCTTGTCATTTTAAGGGCATGCAATCTACGTTCATAAATACGATTCTGTGCTTTATTCAATTGAGCCTTATAGGTATAATCTCCGTCATCAAGAATCAAAGCTTTTCTTAGCTTTTTGATAGACTGTTCATATTGTCCATCATAGTAATCATTTTTAGCTTGCTCGTATAAATAAAATGCCTGACCTTCTTCAACTTCAGATTTTAATCGTGCGTATTGAGTTGTATTAATATGTTTATACCTTTCCAAAACACCAAGAGCTTTATTCATCTTATCCAGATCCTTTGCTTTAATGGCATCCTTCAAAGATTCCACATAATAATCATATGCCTTACGCTCCAAGTCACTATATATTTCCTGATGGTCAGGGCGCAGCGAAGGAATCAGAGAGAATAAACCATCGTAGTAAATTATTGCCTGATGATAATTTTCACGATTTATATTCGAAGCTATCTCATTCATATAAAAAGCTTCCAGCGACATTCTTGACTCATTTAACCCAGCTCGCACACGCGCATCATCAGGCTGCACTAACAATAATTGAAGATAGCTTTGGTAGGCCATTTCATAATCCTTATTCAACAACTGCTTTTGTGCTTCCTTCAACTTTAAATTAAAAGCCTGCATATCTAAAAACTGATAAGCCTTATCAATCTCTACTCTTAGTTCAGAAATTGCCTGCATTTCAAGTTCCGAAATAGTAGCACCGCATGAAATAATAACTGTACTCAGTTTATTAATAATATCAAACCTTTGTTCCAGACCTTGAATTAATTGTCGATTTACATCGCCAGATTGGTACTTAAAACCATTGGCATTTAATTGAGCTTTTAGCATGTGTACTTCTTTGCTAAGCAATTCATGGTAATGTTCAGCAAGCACTTTTTTCTCAATATATATGAAGCCATATAAGCGTTTCTCCTTCTTATTGTAATAGGTTTGGGCATCACTATTTAATAATTGAATATCACTTTGAATGCTCACCTTATTTATGAAACGCTCATTATGACTATTTTGCTCCATAAACACCAACTCATTCTGCCACAAGGCTTTCTCTGATCTGATATCGGAATAAATATTTTGAGCTAAAGCTTGCTTCAGGTTCTTCTCCAATTCAAATTCCGCATCTGTGCGCACAGAACGCTTTACATGCTCAACAATTCTGAATTCGATAAAAAATCGCGAGGGAGAAAAGTTTTGATATCGATACGATTTATCTAACCATGCTGGCCGATCTTCCTTAACATTGGTAGTCATAGCAGTCACAGATATGAACCACAAGCTTAGTATGAGAAAATATTTAAACATAATAGGTCAGTCAAAAGTTATTGTGGCATCATACTTGTGCGATATGCCTGAGAGTAAATTTACAAAACTATTAAAGCATAATCCTAATGAAGCAACAATAATATTACGCATAAGCTCTTGATTCTGACATTTAAAAAATCTATGTTAAATATTACTTAAACCTACTATCATGAAAAATTTTCTTATCGTCTCAATAATTATCTTATTAACTCAAGCTGGGTGTGCATCCTATCCAAGTTACGACTCATTTGACACTTACATTGATTTTGATCGCTACTCTCAAGCCAACTTTTTTATAAGCATCAATGATTACAATGGCAAATTTGCACCCAAAGGCCTACTCAGCGTTTCATGTTACAGTGGCGAACAAAAAGTAGAAAAAACAAAAGCCAAAGACATGTTTAACGATGACATCTACTATTCATCATCGAGCAGCTACAAAAAAGAGTTTAAAGCCTGTAATGTTAATGAGCTACTTGATGAAATTGTAAGCAATGCCAGATCGAAAGGTGCCGATGGCTTAACAAATCTGAAAATAGTAAACACTTCGCGAATTGTTAAAAAAGGAAACAAGAAAATGAAGCAGCCCGGTATCCTGATTACAGGCTTTGCAATAGATAGGGAAGAATAATTAAAAGATAGAATTACTGCTAAACAGCTTGTCGGATTTTAAAGCGTTTAATAGTCGCTAATAATTCTTCGGACTGCTTAGCTAGTTCGTTTACACTGGAATTTAAGTGTTCAGATGCATGCGCATTTTCCTGTGTAATGCGATTAATTTGTTGAAGTGTAGAACTTACTTGTTGTACACCATTTGATTGTTCAGTACTGGCATTAGAAATCTCATTAATACGCTCACTATTAGTATTTAATTCAGGCAACAACACTAATAAACGTTTACTGGTTACTTCGGTTATGGACAAACTATTGGAAGATAGATTTACAATCTCGTCAGACGCTTGCTTGCTATGTTCGGCCAATTTACGTACCTCTTGAGCAACCACTGAAAAACCACGACCATGATCCCCAGCCCGTGAAGCTTCAACAGCAGCATTGAGTGCTAATATGTTGGTTTTTTGAGCAATCTCTGTTATGGTAGATACCTGCTCGTTTATACGACGCACTGTTGATAAAGAGTCTAAGGCATTATTATTCACTTGCACTAATTCTTCTTTAGTGGCTTTAGAACTTTGGTTGGTTTGTTGTGCATTAATAGAATTTTGTGAGATATTAGCACTTATTTCTTCCATTGTGGTAGCTATTTCCTGTAATGAACTGGCTTGCAACTGAGCCCCATGTGATAAGTCTTTAGATGAGGAGCTTAACGCCTGCCCAGTTGTATTTAAGCGATTGGAAACGATAGCTACCTTATGAATGAGCTGCTCCAACTGATCAATCATGATCACAAAAGCCTTTAATACGCCCTTAGAATCCTGTTTGAGAGCGTCATCAACAACCAGATTACCAGCGGCTACTTGTTGCGCGATTTGTGCAACCACAAAGGGTTCTGCCCCCAATAACTTACGTACTCCTTTAAAAATGTAAATACTAAAGAATACTACCACGCTCGCTCCAAAAACAATAAAGGCAAGTGTCATTAGATTAGTGTTTCGGGTGCTGCGTTTTATGGCAGCCATAAGTACAATTTTAGATTCATTTAACAATGGCTCCACTTGATGAACCTGTGAGCGCAACTGCCCCATTAGCCCTGATTTTTCATCTAATCCAATTTCTTCTTTTTTGCTTACCATACGAACAAACGTATCTTCATAGTCATTTAATAACACTAGCATCTCTTGTTTTACTTCTTGCGTATATGCAGAACGCTCTATGGCCATTTTAAAATCAACAAGATGTTCAGTAAACTTATCCTTATACTTTAAGTCCTTTCTTATTAGAAAATCTTTTTCGTGGCGACGGCTCATCAACATATAAACCATTAGTTTGTCATCATTCTGACGTTTTAATGTGTTTTCAATCTTATGAATAGCTTCGCGCATTTGTCCAACCAAGCCATAGTCTTTAAAACCTTGAACCAATAATTCATTTTTGATGGTAAAGAATATCTTGTGATAACGTTTAAGGTATGTAGAAATAGAATCGATTTTTAATGCCATTTGATTGCGTTGAATACTACCCGAAGATTTGAGTTCATCTATCAAGCTAATAGCTTTGTGATGATTTTGCTCAAAGCGTGATAAATATTTGCTTTCTCTCGTAATGTAAAAATCCGGATTAGAAATTTCCCGAGCAAGAAAATCTTTCTCGTTACGTCTCATCTGTAGCATAAGTGATTCAAGTTGATAGAGCTGGTTTTCCGTCAGGTTATTTACCTCTATTCGCGAAAGAGCATGTTGAGTATATAAGCCTATTGAAGTAAAAGTAATTATGAGCAATACTGTTAATATTGTAAAGCGAAATCGCATTGTTCCTCGTTGCATGTATCCTTAGGTTTAATAATATTTTATTCTAGCCGCGAATATATTATTGAACCTCTTGTTTACCTTAATTTCAATGTTAAGGAAACACTAATTTTATGAATAAAGCTACACTCCTTTCTGTGAAAGTTCTCTCCGCAGTATAGCTTATACATTCAATACTTTATAAAACTAATACGTATTTCAACACGCATTTCTTAGCAACAAGTAATGCATGTTTTTTTTATTCAGCACCTAAATTGGTCTGTAATCGGTCGTAGAGTCACTTTTGATAGACTTTTTTTCCATGCTTTTTTTCGACGGCATTCTCAACTTGTAACTTAAAGTCGAAATTACCGAATCAAATTCTATTTATAGGGTTAATTCATAAATATAGTCCCAAATGTGTTTATGAACAATGCCACTTTCACGCCTAATCAATAAGTCGTCCATACTAATAACATATTTTGGTAGGTTATCTTTTATTTTTTCTAAACCTCCAAATTCACGCTCAATTGTTTTACTTGTAGGCATTACATACGAAACCTGAATATATTGTTTGTTATTATCTTTTTCTGCAACAAAATCAACTTCATAACCCTTTCCAACCACAAGTTTAATGGTATATCCAGCTGTTCTTAAATGGGTATACACAACATTTTCAAGTATAGCTCCAATGTCATTAATCAGGCTAGGGTATAAGTAGTTCCTGAACCCAAGATCATTAACAAAATATTTTCTCTCTCCAGATAATAATTCCTTTGTTTTGATAGACATCCTTGGAGCTTCATGAATTATGTATGCATCCTGCATAAATGAGATATATTGAGAGATTGTAGTGTAGTCCGATTTTCTATTTTTATCCTTAAAATACTTTAGAATTGAGGGAATGGAAGTCATGTTGCCAACATTATGTAGTAAGAATAGAAATATATCTTCAAGAAGAACATAGTCTCGAATTTTATGTCTGTACATAATATCCTTTAAAAGAATCGTATTCTTTAATGACTGAAAATAATGTACAATAGTATCGTTTGATGAAAGATTGAAGATTTCAGGCAATCCACTTGATGATATATATTGGATAAAAGTTTCTTTTGAGTTTTTTAATTCTTTGATTTCACAATATTCAGAATAAGAGAATGGAAAAACTTCGGTCACAATGTATCTTCCGGATAGTAAGGTTGCTAATTCTCCAGATAAAAGCTTAGAGTTAGAGCCAGTAATAACAATTTCGTATTCTTTTACAGTATGCTGCGCGAGTGAAACGATGATTTTTTGCCATTCACTAATATTTTGGACTTCATCAATAAAGAGATAAACCTTACCTTGTGGTTTATATGTTGACTCATATAGCTTAATGATTTCTGATAAATCGCTTGCTGTTTGAATGTTTTCAAACTCAAACATTTCTTTATTAAGATAGAATATATTTTTAGTATTAACTTTTTCTTCTGTTATAAGTTTATTAATGAGTTGGCGCACTATATAACTCTTGCCTGTACGACGTTGACCGATAATAACCTTTATAAGCTTATTGCCCAAAGAATGCCAAATAACATTGGTATACTTATGCCTCATGAAACCAAGGTTAAAGTTCGGTTCTGTTTCCCAGTAGTTAATTTGCCGTAATGTTTCTAGAGAATAGCTCATGTATATTTGGATATAATCAAATTTCACGTAAAAATACATGAAATATTGAATACGTCCAAATAACCACTCGTTACGTGTACTTTATTTGATTATAATCAACTCTTCTTTCCTTAAATAAAAGTCGAAGATAAATAGGGGAAGTACCGTCTTTACCAACTCTGGATTTTCTGAGTTCGAAATTTAAATAAAACCTCATAATAATAAATTTTGTGGTCTCGATGGTCATGCAAAAACGTAAAGTTCTTAAGGATTCCACACAAAACCAAGTTCAAACTAAATCAATATGAGTCAAATTACAATGTGGCTACCAATGAATTAAGTAATCAGATGACTACTTCTGCAAAATAGGAGGTGGTCACGTATTGGTCACTTTCAACACCTGTATTAACCACTTTATTTGAAGTTTTCTGAAAATAAAAAAGCGTTTAAAACTTTCGTTTTAAACGCTTTTTATAAGTAGTACTCGAGGCGGGACTTGAACCCACCTTATAATGCGCTTATAATTAATGCCTTCTAAAAGTAAAAAATAGTAGGTCTCATTTTAGTCTCTCTGAAACCATTTAACCTAAAACAAAGATAAAACAAATAATATAATTTGGGAAATGCAATAAATAAACTTGTCGACTAACATACATTTTCTCTAATTGGCATTTCATTAGATTGCTACTTATATGTTTTAGACAGTTTTCTCTAAGTACATGACAAAACATTAAAGCATTTCTCTAAGTCTTTATTATCTAGCGGATTATTTAATGCATGTACAATTCTTATTAACCCATATTTAAAGAAACTATTTGCCCTTCTGCCATGTTTCTTCACCTTGATTGGTTTAATGTTTATATATTTATCAATGCCAGCTAAGTATGCCCATACAAAAACAATAGCTACAACAGCTAAAAGCTTGGATATGCGCACTAAGTCTGTCAAATGGGTATCTTCCATATTGAATCCACTAGATTTCATTGCCCTAAACATGGTTTCAATCTGCCATCGTTCTTTGTAATTGACCATAGCCTGATCATCCTTATTAAAAGAAGCAATAATGGTAAATTCCACTTTCCCAGTTATTTTGTTTAAAGATTTTGCATCTGATAGGTATACTAGATTCTTACCAAGATAATAGAGCTTACCACAATTTTTGTAAGTCCCAGTCATTATATTATTGAACAACCAAAAGGCTTTAATGGCAGGCGTACCATGGCGTTGTATCATCATATTATTACGGATACGAATGTAAAATGGGATCTTTTGTCGAATAAGATCTTCAAACCATTGCTCCTCTATAAACTCCCTATCTGCCATGAACGCCTTGATACTTTTGCTGCCAAAGAAGCTGATGCACTTGCCCAATAATTCTTTGCGCTCCTTGGCATTGGAGTTGCCCCTTTTAGGAAGAAGCTTCCATATCAAAGGAATAGCAACGCCTTTATAGCAGACACTCAACATTAATATGTTAATATCTGTTTGACCAAATTTCCAATTGGGTCTGTCCATACTGAGCATATAAGGAGGATACTCTGGCAATAGACTATAAATAAGCTTAGTGAAAATTAATGGGTCAAAAGCAAACTCTGCAAAGAATCGTTGTGCACGCCTCAGGCTTGATTCATGTGCCACAGATCCACTAAAACCTTGGGCTATTTTCACATATGAAACGGTTTGTAGCTTTACCATGCTATTAATAATAATGATCAGGCATTTAATTCTGGCCTTGTGCCAACCTGTTGTTGTCTTGAACAACTCAAATAATTGAGTATTTTTACTGTCTACCTTGATATTCGTATGTATTACAAAATGATATCGGAATCTTTTGTAAGATACTGAATATCTGGTTTTTAAACAAGTAAATCACACTCTTATTTCGTTGATTTTCAATTATTTACAGTTTTGTCATGCACTAAACTTTATGATTCTTATTTTCAAAAGCTTAAACAAATATATCACCCTAATTATCAGACTTTCAGCTAAATTTCCTTATTTAATTCTCAACCCTTGATTCGCATAAATAATCCTTTTATAGGTGACAAATAGTTTTAACATTTAGGGCTTTTCAATAAAACAAAACCTTCATCTATTTACATTCTAGTTCAATAAGCCCTTTATTTAATTCATTTCCAGTTACTTTAACACTAATCATACCTGCATGCCTACTAGCTTGAACGGTTAAAACCAACTTGCCACTAAAAGTCTTCATTGTTGGCATATGAAATAATTCTAATGAGGTTGCATCACCATTACAGACAGCCTTAAATTCTCCTTGACCACTTACTTCAATATTAAGCTGATTTACTGCTCTAGGACACAAGTTTCCATCCTTATCAACAACGGAAACTGTTATATAAGCCAGATCCTCACCGTCAGCATGAATGATGGATCGATCAGCTTCTAACTTAAGAGCATAAGCTTCTCCGGCGGTATGCACCTCTTTTTCCATGGCCAAAGATCCATCGGCATCGTATGCTACAACAGATAATGTGCCAGGTTCGTATTTCACCTCATTCCACATTAAACGATAACGCTCCAGCTTACTGTTATTATTCTTTTTTCGAATACCTTGACTTTTGCCATTGATAAACAGCTCAGCACTGTTGTAACTCGTATAAACGAATACAGGAGTAGTTTCACCTTCCCGTCCCTCCCAGTTCCAATGTGGAAGCACATGTAATGTTTCATCCTTTGTATTCCAGCGACTTCTATAGAGATAATATCTATCTTTTGGCAATCCGGCTAAATCATTAATGCCAAAGTAAGAGCTGCGCGATGGCCAATAATTATCATATGGAGTGGGTTCACCCAAATAATCAAAACCTGTCCAAACAAACTCACCGATTACCCATGGTTTGTCATCTTGCATCTCAAAATCATCTTCAGGTATATTTGACCAATTACAATATTCCAGATCATACGAGCTAGATTGCAAATCCTCATATACCATATCCGATCCACTCTGAACAGGAAACTTATAAACACCACGTGAGCTGACTGTAGAAGCTGTTTCTGAACCCAGAAGTAATCCTCCTGGGAATGTCTCATATGCCTCATCATAAAGATGCACACGATAATTTAAGCCAGGAATTTGAACCTTGGAACCAAAGCCATTTTCCATTACAGCCTTAACCTGGTCCATACCAACAGTAACAGGGCGCGTAGGATCTTCTCGATGAAATAAATCCTGCAAAAACTGAAGGCGTTGTACTCCTGCATCACCCCATTGGTCGGGAACTTCGTTACCTGCACTCCACATCACTATTGATGGATGATTACGGGTTGCACGTACAAGATTAACCACATCTTTTTCAGCCCATTCGTCAAAATAGAGGTTATATCCATTTTTAACTTTTGGCAGTTTCCATTCATCAAAGCTTTCGGCTAAAAACAAAAAACCCATTTCATCACATAACTCCAGTTGCTCAAATGAAGGCATGTTGTGCGCCGAACGAATGGCATTACACCCCATATCTTTTAAAATAGTTAACTGTCTTTTTAAAGCAGCTCTATTAACGGCGGTTCCTAATGGCCCCAGATCATGATGTAAACAAACACCCTTAAACTTTATAGTTTTACCATTTAGTTGAAAGCCATTATCAGCAGTGTAGCTTATTGACCTTACACCAAAACGAATATTGTCACTATCTACCACCGTACCCTCTTTATTTAGTAATAGCTCTGCTGAATAAAGATTGGGGCTTTCAGGACTCCATAATTTGGGTTGATCAATATCGATTTTGAGTTCATGTACTCCATTGGACTGCGATGTTGCTATACCTTCGGCAACAATTTTGCCAATACCGTCACGAATAATTGTTTTTACCTCCACATCAGACCCTTCCACTTCTGATCGAATCTGTATTGTGGCTTTTTCATCAGACACCTGTTCAGTGGTTAGTGTATGGCCCCAATGTTTAAAACTCACTTTATCCTTTACAATAAGCTGTACTTTACGATACAAACCAGCACCAGGATACCATCTTGATGAGAATGAGTGATTTTCAAGCCTCACTGCGACAAGGTTAGCTTCTTTAATTTTTACATATTTGCTTATATCGAAATAAAAGTAACTATAACCATAAGGACGCGTTCCAACTTTAATACCATTGACATAAACCTCAGCATTGCTCATGGCTCCATCAAAAGTTAACAACACCTGTTTTGATTCATCAGCTTCTTTCAACTTAAAGGATGTGCGATACCAACCTACACCTACAAAAGGTAAGGCGCCGGTTCTTCCAGTTTTCTCTGTCGCTTCATTCTCATTGTTCTGAACTATCCGAACCATCTGTTTATCAATTTCTTTATCGAAAGGCCCATAAATAGCCCAGTCATGGGGCACTTTCACTGTTTTCCATCCACTATCACTATATTGTGGCAGGAAGGCCAGTGAGTCATCAGTTCTGGTAAAACGCCATTCACTTAGGTTAGATACGGTTCGTGACTCTTCAAGAGATTTTGTACATGAGCAAGCAGCAACAACCAACAACATCAACACTAAATAGTTGAATTTGTATTTAAAGTTTAAAATCATACAATGCTTTTTGTAATCACCCTGAGTTAATGATAAACTCCATGGCGACGGTAATATTTTGAGTGAAGGGTTTCGCTTCTGAGCAAGTATAAGACACCTTCATTATCCAGTTAAGGTATATGGTCCTATCAGGATAGAAATCCTGACAGGACATTAATTGCATCTAATTTTTGACAATTGTATAAGTATAAATCGCCTGGCTCAGATCCATAGTGATAGTATAATTACCTTCTTCTGAAATCTGAATATTATTACCATCAGTACCCTTGTTAAGAATACCATCCATTTCATCGTCACCAAACACCTTATTCCAATCCTGATTAGCAATAAACTTGAAGCCACCAGATGACATATCAACAGTTAAACTCCAAGTATCAGTTGCATCATCATAAGTCATATCAGTATAGCCCCAACTATTAAAATCACCTGTAATAGCCCAATCAGTTTTATAGATCGTATAAGATGTAGCCAGAATATTAGCTTTAATAAAGTAAACTCCTGTTCCTTCGGTGGCAAACATATTGTTACCACCCCAATTACCTACTTGCAAGTTACCTGATGTACCACTTGCATCGGCATCTCCAACAATGGCATCTCCATTGTCCCAATTGGACTGATACGATAATTTGAACCCATTCCAATCTTCGCCGTTATCCATATGAATGTACCCTTCAAAAATCTCATTATCTGCAACTGAATACAGCAAGTCATCCTCTTCGAAGCCCCAGCCGTTATGGTCTCCGGTAACATACAATTTTGGATATACAATTATTATTTCATAAGGCATAACTTTAGTCTTAATAACATTACTGGTGGCAATTAATTGATCTTCTATTGAGCCTGTCACTCTCAACTCTATGTTACTGGCCACTCCTGGTTCTCCTCCAAGAGTGATAAGCTTTTGATTAATAAAGGCATTAAGTGGTTCAAAGCTCAAGTCAAAAGTATTAAGCAGATTAATAGATCCGCTAAAATCATTACCCTCAAAATCCATTTCTAGCGTATATTCCGGATCAGCTGATGGGTATCCAAAATCAGCAATGGTCCATTCAAAACTAGTAAATATATCACCAGCAGTCTCTTCTGTTAAAACTATGGTTTCCTGTGGTAATTCTGTTGTTAAAATCGGATGAATTGTTTCACCTATCATGAGCTTGTTCACCTCTTCACAGGCACTTAACAAACCAATAATCAATAGACTATATATAAATATCTTCTTCATATCTTACATTTTTAGTTTCAGAATGATCGTAAAAATTGAGACTAACCAATTTAAATGTCAAACTTTAATAATAGAGCAAATATTAATACCCGTCCTGCTTTAAATTAGGATTAGCATTGATATCTGATGCTGGAATTGGAAAATGGTTAAAATGCTGTGGTAAGCCTTTACCTTCATATACTCCACCTTTCCATTCCCACAGGTAATCAGTACTAGTGAATTTACCATAACGAACCAGATCCGTACGACGATATCCTTCCCAGTAAAATTCCCTTGCTCTTTCATCCAAGATAAAATCAAGAGTTAAGTCGGCCAGCAATATATTGCCCGAAGTATTACCATAGGCGCGTTCTCGAACATTATTAATATACCGCAGTGCATCATTGGCATTACCATTTGATCCTCCTCTGAGTACGGCTTCAGCATACATCAGGTACGCATCTGCAACTCGAAGCAATGGAAAATCAATATCCATATGATCAGTATTTGAACCAAGTGCTCCTCCAGATGTAATGTTTTTATATTTCATAACTGAGAATCCATTTTTGAATTCTGTGATCTCATCAGTGGTCATCGTGCGGTCATTAGTAAAAAACATGGCTCGTCTATCAGAAGCCCCGGTATAATCGCTAAACTTATCAATTAGTTGCTTCCGTGCCCTATTGCCACCCCATGCCGTGATACCTACTGAAGATGGATTCATATCAGAAGCCCAGGATGAGCAGGCAATCATAGTGGTTCCTCCCCATGTTTGAGCATTAATCCCATCATGAATCACTGGCAAAATTATACCATCGGCCAAATGATTATCGGCTAGGAAAAGTTGTTGATAATCATCGTTCAGCTTATAGGACGAATTAATCACTTTCTCACTATATGTAACTACTTCATTATATTTTGAAGATGAAATATACACTTCAGCATTCAAAAATAGTTTAGCTAGTACCATCCACGCAGCAGCTGCATCAACACGACCAAACTCATTATTACCTGGATCAGGCAAAAGCATCTCGAGTTCTTTCAACTCAGTTTCAAGATATGTAAATAAATCGGCCTTTGATATTTGTTCAGGAAGAAAAGCGCCAATCGAACTGTTCTCATCAACGAACGGCACACTGCCATATAAATCAAGTGCATGATAATAACTAAGAGCTCGTAAGAAGCGGGCTTCGTGATGAAAAGCTCTTATAATTACTTTTTCAGCCTCGCTAAAACCACGGCTGTTTAACTTGCTTTCTGTCGATTCTCTGATAAATTCATTGGCGAGTGTAATCTGGTAAAAAATACGATAATACATTCCCATGCTAACCTCATTGGCTGAGGTCCACTCATTTGTCTGCAATTCAGGGATACCTGCATCGCTCCAAACCCATAGAGCCATTTCTGTTGTCATATCTTGCATATACCAGTAGGCCCTTACATAGTTTGATGCTCCTTCATCTATTCCTTGAACGTCCTGATCTCCATCTGGTCCTATTTGACCGGTTAGCGATAACCCGCCATATAACTTAGCCAATAACTGACGATAGGAATCAACACTATTAAAAAAAGTAGCTGATGTAATGGTATTCTTATCAATAGGAATGGTATCGAGATCATTAACACATGAGGTTGCCACTAAGAACACTGCCATAATGGTTACCATCCCTTTTATCATATATCGTTTCATCTTTGTAAATTTTAAATTATCAGATGCCTGCATTTTGGCAGACATGGAATTCCCACATAAATTAAATCAACCATTTATATAAACCTGGAGATGCCAATTTTATATGGTGGTTTCATAAAAATCTGTTTAAGTAATTTAATTTGAAATTACTTATTAAAAGGACAAACTAGCTCCTAATACAAAAGTTCGAGGTCGTGGATACACAGCATTGTCGATACCATCAAACACCTCAGGATCCACACCTGAATAATCGGTAAGAACCAGAGCATTTTGTACAGTCATTGAGAGGCGAATATCCATCAGGCCGTTAAATACCTTTTCAAATTGATATCCGGCTGAAACATTATCTAATTTGAAAAACGAAGCATCCTGTACATAATAATCAGAGTAAATCTGCTGACGTTCAAAATTGGTATCAAGGACTGATTGAGGTACGTTCTGCAAATAACTTGAGTTAAATACATATTGATAATTAGAACTACCTGCAGACAGATCATTGTACATATGGTTACCTAAACTGGCACGTGCCATGAATGAGAAATCCCATTTTTTATATTCAAAACGCGATGACAAGCCCATCAGTAAATCAGGAGCTGAGGATTTGTAATGATACATATCCTGCTCATTAACTACACCATCGTCATTACGATCAGCATATACACCTTCAATAGGTTTTCCATCTTGGTCGTACACCTGCTGGAACATATAGAAAGAATTGGCTGGTTTGCCCACTGAATTGATTTTAGCATAACCGCCAATACCAGTTGATATTGCTCCTGTTTGAACCCCTTTATAATCGGGATTATCCACACTAGTCAGCTTGGTAATCTCATTCACATTTTTCGACAGATTAAATCCAATCTCCCAAAACATATCCGTTTTCACAATAGGTCGAACATTAATATTGAATTCAACTCCACGGTTTTCTAATGTCCCTACATTGGTCAATAATACATTTGAAAAGTTAGTGCCGGCTGCAACAGGAATCTCATTAATCAAATCGTTAGTTTCACGCTTATAGATTTCAATGGAACCATTAATTCGTTCATTCAGGAAGCCATAATCCAAACCAATGTTGAAGGTCGTTGTTTCCTCCCACTTCAGATCGGCATCATAACCATCAGGGCGCGCCATAGTAACCCACGTATCTCCCATCAGATAGCGTGCTGTTTCTCGACTAAGCGTGTACTTTGCCAGGTAAGGATAGTTATCTGAAGTGATGTACTGTTGCCCGGTTATACCATATCCGAGTCGTAGCTTAAGGTTAGATAAAGCCTCCACATTTTTTAGAAAAGATTCCTCTTTGATTCGCCAAGCCAGCGCAATAGAAGGAAAGGTACCCCAGCGGTTGTCTTCAGAAAAACGAGATGTCCCATCATGACGTACAGTTAGGGTTAATAAATAACGGTCTTTAAAACTATAATTCATTCGGCCGAAGAAGGACACCAAGTAATTTTCTGTTGGTATGGTTTGTTCAGGTACAATTAAGTAATTTCCATTTACACTGGTAGACTTCACATAATCCTCACGCCAGAAATGCTGCCACGAATACCCCCCCATGATATCAAACTTACTATTAATTGAAGGTAAATTCTTATCGTATTTAAGGTAAAAATCCAATAGTTCATTACGCTTATCCTGAGAATAATTTCGATCTTCCCCACTAATATCTGTACCATCCGAAGCTCTACGATAGGCAAATGCTGCATTTTCAGGAACAAAAACATTCCCATCACTGGCCGAATAATCATAACCCAGGTTTAGAGTTGCTGTTAATTCCGGCAAAGCATGAAAATTATACTCAAGTTTAGCGTTACCAATACTTCTATATACTTCCGATCGGTCCTCTCGTTGATTGATTAAAGCCATCGGATTAGCTGTTGCCACACTGCTTGGTCGGTCGCCATCAATCCAAGTATAATAGCCTCCATAAGGGCTTGTTTCATCGTAAACCGATTGAGTTGGATCAAATAAAATAGCAGTATTAATCGCGCCGTTATCGGCAAATCGGTTTTTAATAAACATGCCTTTGATGCTCAGGTCTAGCTTTAAATGATTATCAAAAAAGGACGGGTTCAAGTTTAAGCTACCAGTAAAACGATCCAGTCCCGATGTTTTCAACAAGCCTTTCTGCTGTGTATAACCAAGTGACAAGCGAAAAGGTGTATTTAACGTCGCTCCCGACATACTAAAATTATGGTCCTGGCCGGTTGCTGTTTGAAATATTTCATCTTGCCAATCCGTAGATGCTGCACCAAGCATTTGTTGAGCATTGGATCCATCTCCATATCGTGTTGTGATTAAATTACTATACTCATCAGCCGAAAAGCTCTGTATCTCATTGGTTCGAAATCCAACAGATGCATTACCATTGTAATTGAATTTTAGCCCTCCTTTACTTCCTTTTTTGGTAGTAACTATAATCACGCCATTGGAGGCACGCGAGCCATAAATAGCCGTTGCAGAGGCATCTTTAAGTACAGAAAAAGACTCAATATCACTTGGGTTGATTGTATTCAGAGGGTTACGCATACCCGAAACCCCATCGTTATCAACAGGTACTCCATCTATAATAAATAGAGGATCATTACTGGCTGACAAAGAAGAGCCTCCACGAATACGTATGGTGGCTGCACTCCCAGGTTCACCGCCAGCTGAAGTAATTTGCACGCCGGATGTCTTACCGGCTAACAGATCCTGTGGTGAAGTTGTTACGCCTTTATTAAAGTCCTTGGTACTAACCGAAACTACAGAACCTGTGGCATCTGACTTTTTCAATTGTCCATAACCAATGACCATCACTTCTTCCATATCCACTATATCCGAAACCAATTGGATATCGTATACAGCCTGTGGGCCTACTAGCACTTCCTGCTTTTTATAACCTATAAACGAAAATACGATTACATCTCCGTTATTGGCACTTATCAGGTACGCACCATTGGATGCACTTATTGTTCCAACCTGCGTACCTTTAATAAATACTGTTACTCCCGGAATAGCTTGTTGATTATTCGAGTCAACAATAACACCTTCAATACTAATGCTCTGCCCAAGAACATTTAGCGTGAACGAGAATAAAAGCAACACCATAAATGCTTTAAACGTCATTAATTCTTTCATAAAAATTGAATGTTAGTTATTGAATAGTTTATTTCATAAGAGACAATGATCTCTTTGGGGAACCTTCTTATTTGTGCACCATAAACACATTTTATTTTTTCAATTGAGTGTATTTAGTTGCTCACCGTTCAGCTATTGAACTGTAAGCACAATGCCAAAACCAGTGAAATATTTAGTTGGTAAACGGATGATTTAAATAATTGATCCCATCGGTAGCCTTTCCTGAGAAATCAAATAAAGCACAATTTTCCCAGGCAGAGCCCGTGCCCCATAAGTCTTTTAAACCTGAGGTAATCCAGGCTGGTTCCCAATACATAACTCCAATGGCTCCTGCTTCCATCATATTTTGAGTCAAATCAATCATATACTGCTTTTGACCTTCAACGGAATAAGGGTAAGCTGCAAGCGGAGCTTGAGAACCATATATATTATTGTAGCTGTCGTTATTATCCGTGGTGAAAGGATACGCTGTTTCTAAAATGACAACATCTCTATTAATCTTCGCTTTTAAGCTAATAACCACATCAGGTAAATCGAAGAATGAAACAGTAGTGTGCCAAATATGATAATAAGAAAACCCTGCAATGTCGAAATCGGTCACCTGACCTTGATTGATAATATTGGTAAACCACCAGTCCAGGTTTTTAGGATCTGCCACATGCAAAGCTACCAATGTGCTTTTGCCACTTAGCATATCAACATCACGCACCGCCTTAATACCGGCATTGAGCACCTTACCCATATTAATCCAGTTACCATCACATACTGAAAGCTTAGGAAACGCATTCATAGTGCCAGTGTGCATCATACCACAATTCGTTTCATTTCCTATCTGTACCATCTCGGGTAAGATATTTCGCTCATGCAATTCCTTCATCACACCATAAGTGTAATTGTATACAGAGTCACATAATACATTTATATCTGTAATATCCATCCAGGCTGATGGAGGTGTCTGATGCTCTGGATCTGCCCAAATATCAGAATAATGAAAATCTAAATTGACAGCCATTCCGTTGTCTTTTGCCCGTTTAATATCAATGGCTACTTCTTCAAAGCCACTATAAACTGCTGTTTGGTCTCCATAAATATCTTTGATCCACTCCGGATTGTGCCATAAACGCAGGCGCACCATATTGGCGCCTTTATCTTTGAATAATTTGAAGGGATCTATATTATTTTGGTCTAATTTAAACACTCCTCCTTTATCTTCCACCTGCTTCACATAGCTTAGATCAATCCCGTGCACAAAATCAATGGTCTCGGGCGGTATAGGTGGTTCATCTTCAACAACAGGTTTTTCCTTGGTGCATGACGATGACATGCCAATTAAACCTGCCAACAAAACTGCTATTAATAAAAAATCATTTCTCATCACGTTGCGTTTAAATTACGATATCATCAAAAGTAAACATATGCCTTATTGATAACTTTGGCGTATCCATCCAATACTTATCCATTTCTTACATCAATTTAAAATGAGGCAATTAGAAACCTCATTAAAGTCATATTTGTTAATATCTTACATATTTTTATTAAAATCGTACCAACTTTAACTATCTAATTCTATTTATTTCTACTTTTATTGGATATAAATCAGTTTAAATCACTGTTCATGAAGATCCGTTTCTCAATTTATATAATCATTACTCTTTATACTTACACTGCTCAAGGAGCTGAAAAGTACTTTTCGAGCTTACGATATGAGAACGGATTGCCTTCCAACGTTACTAACTCCATTGTACAAGATCAGAAAGGATTTATATGGATTGGTACAGAAAATGGTTTATGCCGTTACGATGGTTACACAATGATTTATTTCGACAGCCAAAATTCAAAGTCTCAATTGCCATCCGATCGAATAAGCGCACTTTTACTTGATGATGACATTCTATGGGTTGGCACATGGAATAAGCTCTGTACCATTAACATTAAGACTTTTGAGGTTAATACCTTTCAGCAAATTGACATACGTGTTATCCGAACCTTATTTAAAGACTCAAATGAAAACATCTGGGTTGGAACCAATGATGGCTTATTCAAATTTAATAAGGACACACAATCCTTTATAAACTATAGAAAGGATAACAGTAATTTAAGTCATAATACTGTTAGGTCAATATATGAAGATAAGGATGGGCAATTATGGGTTGGCACTTTCGATGGACTGAACTGCTTGAGAGGAAATAGATTTGACTCATTTAAACTGAATGGAACCTACAAACCTAATATTTCAAACAACTTGATACTGACTATCAAAACTGATACCAACAACGATTCTATATTATTAATTGGAACTGAAACGGGGTTATGTCTTTACAATCGTCACACCGGATTATTTCGTAACTATAATTCAGAGAATAGTGCCTTAAGTAATGAGGTCATTAAAAGTATTCATCAATCTAGTAACGAGCTATGGCTCGGCACAGACTTTGGTTTAAATATTTTTAGTTATAAGGATAGTTCTATCACCAGTTTTTTTCACAACCCACATATCAACCACACCATTTGCAACAATGTAGTTCGTCAAATATTTGAAGACCAAAATGCATTATTATGGTTTGTAACTCCAAACGGGATTAGTATACTTGATAATATGGATCGTGGCTATTCGATGAATGAAGTTTTATTTGAGTCCAATGGGATTAAAGCAGGTAATCTGCTGCGCGATATCTTGGTGCTGAATGACGGAAGTAAATGGATGGCCACTGATCATGGAGTTATTCACGAGACAAAGAATGGACAGCAGGAATTGTACACTTCAAAGGGCGAACGTAGCAGACGATTATTGCTGGATAACGCTTATACACTTGCTTTAGATACATTAGGACAAATATGGATAGGCACTGCAGGTGGCATTAATATCTGGAATCCAAATACTCATAGCATGAGTAACATCACATCACAAGCTATAAACGGATTAACATCGAATTACATTGGAAACTTCTCCATGTCATCCGAAGGACAAATATATGTAAGTGCCTGGGAAGGTGGTGTTTTTAAAATAGTAAAGAATAAAGATAAGAAACAACCATACTCCTTTATATCTGTCACCACGAATGGAGAAGCACTTATGTGTGTAAGCAATGGTTTCCTCTACTTTACCGACAATGGAGCTTTAAAGAGGTATGATCCGAAAAATGGCCAGACCATAAAGCTAATGCACAGTAAAGATACAGGCTTGAATAGCCCTATATTAAGTCTACAAAAGGCAAAGAACAATCAGATATGGTTAGCTTTCAATAAAGGACTTGTTCAGTTTAACACCAATAACCATACATTTATTACGCATCGATTTCATGCGCCTATCGCACCAATTATAAGTATGGAAATAGATAAGCAAGGATTTATTTGGGCCGCAACTCCTCACGAAATAATTAAAATAGATTCTGAAACAAGTCTATTATTTACAATCCCACTCAACACCAATACTCCCTTCAAAAACTTTATCAGTAAAAGCAGCTATCAAGCTAATGATGGTCAGCTTTATTTTGGTTGCCAGAATGGCTACCTACAAATTGAGCCACCACTGAATTACAGTGTCAATCAGGATGTGCACACTATCATAAGTGGCTTGTCCATTAACAATGCCATTACTCTGCCTAATGACTCTAATCAAATACTGGATAAAGACATTAGCTATTGTGAAGATATACGTTTGCCTTATCGCGAAAACTCTTTACTTTTTCAGTTTTCTAATTTCGATTACTGGTTGCCCGAGCTAAATAGTTATCGGTACCGCTTAGAGGGTTACAACGAACAATGGCAATACACCGGCGGAAATAAAAACTTTGCTGTGTTTTCGAATCTCAAACCTAATAATTATACTTTGGAAGTGTCAGGCACGAACCATAAAGGTATTGCAAGTGGAAGTACATCTCGAATACATTTTACTATTGAACCTCCAATCTGGTTGAGTGCACCATTTCTTATACTGTATATGCTTGTTATTATTGGTATTATTTACACGGCCTTTTACATTTACAACTTTAGAAATAAGCTGCGTAATCAACTTAACATCATTCAAATCGAAAAAGAGCATTCAGAACAGCTTTTTAGTAACAAACAACAGTTTTTTACCAATATCTCGCATGAGTTTCGAACACCACTCAGCCTAATACTCCCTCCAATAAGGCAAATTCTTAACAGTGGGAATGTCGATGAAGTCAGTAAAAGAATGTTGCAACTGGCAGAAAAGAATTCGCAGCGTCTAATGAACCTTGTTAATCAAATTTTGGATTTTCGAAAGTTAGAAACAACCGGACTGAAAATTAAAACTACACCTGCAAATATTAGCCTAATAGCGCGGGACGTTTTTGAATCATTCAACGACCTAGCTAGACGCAAAGATATTAATTATAAATTTGAAGAAGAAGCCCCATCATTGAATCTGGCTATTGATGATGAAAAAATTAAGACTATTCTTTTTAACCTGCTGTCCAATGCTTTTAAACATACCCCTGCAAAAGGCAACATATCACTCAAGCTAAAAATTCTAAATGGTCTTGCGAAAATAACGGTATCTGATAGTGGTAAGGGCATTGATCCTGCAGAGCATAATCAGATATTTGAACGCTTTTATCAAAGCCCAGGTAATTCCCCGGAAATGTCAGGTACCGGCATAGGATTAACCCTAGCCATGGAATATGCCAGATTGCATCAAGGCACAATTACTCTTGAAAGCAATTTGGGAAAAGGTAGTTGTTTTACTTTAGAGCTTCCTATTTCCTCCATAGATGAAACAGCTATTGAATTTAATTCTATCACTAACAAGGATACTGTACCAATCAGAACGACACCTTCTTCAACAAGCAATATGGTTGGTAAAAACAGGCCTAAAATACTGTTAGCGGATGACAATCCTGACATACTTGAATTTATTGATATGAATTTGAGGTCAAACTACAAGATAATAATGGTCAATAATGGAGTGGAAGCCTTGAAGTTGGCGATAAGCGAACAACCTACTTTAATTATCTCGGATGTGATGATGCCTGAAATGAATGGGCATGAGTTATGTAGACAATTGAAGAGTAACAGTAAAACTATGCACATCCCTGTTTTATTGCTTACGGCTCAAAGCCAAACCAGCCAACAAATACTGGGAATGAAAAGTGGTGCTGACATGTATATTACCAAACCATTTGAAATAGATTATCTGGCATTGTGCATTAAAAATACTTTAAAACGTGAAGCCTACCTTATTAATTATTCAAAAAGTATTATTACCCTTACACTGAATGAAACATCAGAAGAGGAGAAGAATCAGGATACTCGTTTCGTAAAACGTGTGATGACCATTATTGAAGAAAACATTATGAACACCAGCTTTTCAGTTGAAAAGCTAGCTGAATCCATGAACATCAGTCCAACACACTTATACCGTAAACTAAAAGCTTTAACTGGCCAATCAACACAAGACATTATTAAACTCTATCGCCTTGAAAAAGCAGCCAATATGTTAACCAATAAGGAGGGAAACATTACTGAAGTGATGTACCAGGTTGGTTTCTCAAGCCTTCCTTCATTTTCAAAAGCTTTTAAATCTCATTTTGGTAAGTCCCCTAGTGAATATATTAAAAAGAACCAGGATGACTTAACTGCCACTAAACCATTACCTAAAATACCGAAATAACCTACTGAGCATCAAAGTCCATAAACCACATACAGCTCTATCACACTATCTATGATTATTTTACAAGAATCAACCGCATCATTAAAACATCGTGTCCTCCAATGCTTACTTTCAATTTTTGTTTTGATGTTCCCAATTCCTTGTGGTCATACAAATCCCTTATTTTATAGGTTTTATTATTCACCTCTAATGCTCTACCACTCAAATCATCTTTGACAGGGTGCCAGTTCCAGTCATGATTAACAACAACCTCTTCCTCACTCATATTGACGAACGCAAAGGCCCATTCTCCATCTACTAATGGTTTTGCCCATATTTCAATATTACCTTCATCTGAATGACAATATGCCTGAATACCTAATTTATCCTGATTGACAGCAACCACCTCTTTATTTGTCAATATTTCAATTATTTCTTTAGACGCTGAACGCAAATCATTACCCATAATTAAAGGTGAAGCCAACATAGCCCACATTGCAAAATGCACACGATCTTCAGCTACAGACATACCATTACCTACCTCCATCATATCAAAGTCATTCCAATGTCCCGGCCCACTATACTTACGAATATCTTTGCGCAACTTAATTATAGGCCACACCCCTAACGATGCCCAGGTTCCATGGCCCACCTTACAATCCCAACAGTTAATTATATCGCCAGTAACACGCCACATATGCCCCATTTCATCACCCCATTTCCAAGGATCATTATCACCCCATTCGCAAATACTGAATAGTATGGGACGGCCTGCTGCACGAATCGCATCACGCATGGTTTGATAAGCACCTTTGGCATTCAGGTTTTCGGTATCACACCAGTCGTACTTAAGGAAATCAACACCCCATTCAGCATATAACTTGGCATCCTGATACTCAAAGCCACGACTACCTGGATATCCGGCACATGTTGTGGAGCCTGCACAATTGTAGATGCCGAATTACTGCTGATGCGTTAAAATTAGTCACCAAATAATTTTAGTTGTTCTTTGACATCTTGATTGATTTGATATTCTGTAAGCAGTTCTTGTAT
>NZ_JBNGOY010000023.1:0-86053 GCF_050589805.1 Carboxylicivirga fragile
TAAATCCCCTGAAGGGGACTTAAGCCTCCACTTTAGGGGAGGTTTGGAGGGGTAGAAATAAAGGTTAAGTTTTAATCTATAAGTTGTCTGGATTTAAAATTCACTTTTGAGACAGCTCATCCATTATTTATATTTCCTAGTAGTCGAAACTAAGCCCCACATTAATACCTAACCAACTTTGTTGTGGTACTTTCGAAGATTTAAATGACATATTGTAGTCAAAACTTACTGATAAACTGGTGCTATAGCTCATCGGAATAAGAGCGCCTGCTTTGGGAGCTACTGCCATTACCCAACCATTATCTTTTACACTGAATAGACCATTGTCATTACGTTGTTCGGTGTAGTTTGTACCTGCACCTAATCCAACAAATGGACGAATGGTAGCATCATCTCCAGCAAAATAGTATTTACCTGTGATGTGAATTGGAATGGTGTTCAGGTAGCGATATTGATTACTTGTTATTGCTCCATTGTCGAGAGGGTAAGTTGCTCTAGGTTTTGCTTCGTAAAAAGTATTCCATCCTAATTGAACACCCACACCAATGTTTGGCTGAATTAATTTTTCAAATTCAAGAAGCATACCTCTAAAGCTGGTTTTCTCGATGAAATCCTTTGTATCTCCCATCGGTACAGCCATACTGTAGTGTAGGTTTGTCTTGTTCTGTGCACTTGCCCCAAACGTCACCATGGTAAGTGCTATAATAAATATATATTTAATAGCTTTCATTGTAATTATTTTAAAGAGGTTAAGTGACTAGTTAAAAGGATCTTGATTGAATAATTCATCGATTCCGCGATCAATTCTGTTTTGCAAGTATTCAGTGCTACCTTGCAATAATCCATCTACAGCTCCAATGTAAATACTTGGTACTTCATCATCTTCAGCAGCTTCCATGTTGCCTAATTCCATCATGAATGAGCCTGTTTTGTAGTTGTAGTAAACAGGGTACCATGGGTAGTAGCCTCCCCATCCCCAACCGGGATAGCCAGGGTACCAACCGCCCCACCAGCCACCGCCAGGATACCAGGCTGCTCCAGTGTTGTTTTGCTCTATCAAAGTTAGTGCAACAATTAAATTTGCCTGCGATGGATCTTCTCCTTCGTATTCTTCGAGGCCTTGTGCGTTCATATTTTCGCGTACCTGCTTCATTATTTCAGCATCGTACTCATCATTAGGATCGTCAACAGGATCACCATCCTTAAGGTGAAGAATCGCCTCAGGCATGATGTAGGTTTTAACATCTAATGTATTCCACTTGTAGTTTGGGTCAAACTTTGAGATTGTTGTGTCTAGTTCATCAACATACTCAGCTCCTCCAGGATAGCATGCATTAACCATAAAGATTAGGGCTGCTATCGCTAAAAAATTCATTTTTGTTCTCATCTGTTTTGCTTTTTTAGTTCAGATGTAACTCGCCAAGTCTATATTATACCTTGGCTCGTTTCATAAGTTTAAATGTTATATTAAGGTTTATTATTTTAAAAATTACTGGAAAATAGTGATTTTTTCCTTGTCAAAGTACGAAAGTACAACATTTCTCTGCTACTTTTGTTTATAAATCAAACTTAAAAATAAAACGTATTAAAATGAGAAAATTAGTTTTAGCCGCCATAGTTGGGATGTTTAGTATTGCCTCTTCTGTGGCTCAAATGTCAGATGAAGAAGTTGGCTTGATGAGATCGATTCTGAAGTCGGAGGTAAAGGTGTATTTCGCTCAGAATATAGAGCTGACCACAAGTGAGGCTGCCCCTTTTTGGGAGATATACGATGCCTATGAGAATGAGTTGAAGCCAAGTTCAGATGCACGTATTAAGCTGATGCGCGAGATTATTAAGTCTGAAGGTGTTTTAAGTGAGGACGAAATGCATACAAAAATAATGGAAGCCATTAAGCTTCAGAAAAAGCGTCGTGATGTACGTATAAAGTATTATAAGCTTTATAAGAAGAAAATGGGTGTTAAGGTGGCAGCACAGTTTTATCAACTGGACCAATACATTAACACTATGGTAACAGCTTCATTAAATGAGGGTATGCCTATAGTAATACCGGAAGTTAAAAAATAAGATAATGGATACTAAAAAGCTCCGTCAGCATTAAGTTGACGGAGCTTTTTGTTATATGCTTTTGTTAAGTGATGATGAAAGCAAGGATGACATCTTTCTTAAGTTATAGCGGGAAAGATGTCATCCTTGTTTTGTTCGCAGAGCTTTTTATTTAGTTTCGTGTTTGATTCCAATGGTTTCAAGGTCTTGCCAGTAAAGAGGGTAGGACTTGGTAACAACCATTGGGTCGTTAATAAGCACATTGTTCTCTTTTAGTATTGCAGGTGCAAAAGCCATTGCCATACGGTGATCTTTGTAGGTGTCTATCGAAATCTCTTTATTTTCAAGTTTACTCTTTTTACCATCCCAAATCAAGTTGTCGATATTGTTTGATGTGAGCTCAAAGCCTAATTTCGCTAATTCGGCAATGAGGGCTGAGATACGATCTGTTTCTTTAATTTTTAGGGTTTGTAAACCTGTAAAGTGAAATGGTATATTCAACAAGCAGCATGTAACGGCCACTGTTTGTGCCAAATCAGGTTCGTTTACAAAATCGTACTTTAGTTTTTTAACCATTGAGCCATGTTGGCTAAGCGTAACTCCTTTTTGTGAGAAACGTGTTTTTACACCTAGGGAGTCAAATATGAATTGAACGTTTGAGTCGCCTTGTAAGCTTTGTTTCTTTAATCCTTTAAGTGTTATTTCCATGTCAGGGCAAAGAGCTGCAATTTCGTACCAATAACTTGAAGCACTCCAATCTGATTCAACACTTGTTTTTAATGGTTTGTAGTCGGCTTGAGGTATTTTGATGGTATTACCCGACCAGTTTGCTGTTATGCCAAATTCTTTCATCAAGGCCAAAGTCATGTTTAGGTATGGCTTCGAAATAATGTCTCCCGTTAAGGTCAGGTTTAAACCGTTTTTCATAGTAGGTGCAACCATAAGCAGGGCTGAGATATACTGACTACTAACATCGCCAGGTAATTCCAGGTCGCAACCTTCTAATGCGCTTCCAAAAATGCGTAATGGAGGGTAACCTTCTTTTTCGATGTATTCAATTTTGGCACCAAGTTGATTAAGGGCATCAACTAAGGTTTTAATTGGGCGCTGTTTCATTCGCTCAGATCCGGTAATAGTCCACTCGCCAACTATCTTTGATAAAAAAGCGGTTAAAAAGCGCATGGATGTACCAGCGGCACCAACATCAAAATGGTTGCTATCCGCATTAAGTGCATTGAGCATAACTCTGGTGTCGTCGCTATCAGATAGGTTTTTTATTTCCAGAGCGCTATAGCTAAGTGCGTTTAGTAAAAGTAAGCGGTTGCTTATGCTTTTAGATGCCGGTAGCGAAATGTTAATTTGTTCTGGCTGGTTCGATTTGCTTAACAGGTATGCCATTGTAGGTGTGTTTCTTATTTGAGGTTATTGTAGAAATAGAGTGCATCCATTACTTCTTTGTTTGAAGCACTGCAGTTAATCTGTATTTTGCCAATTTCCTCTAAAAGTGTAAAGTTAATTCTGTTGTCTTCGTTCTTTTTGTCGTGTGTCATCAATTTATACAACTCATCATAGTCGTCTTTGCCAAATTCAAAGTGACCGTATATTTTTTCTAATTGATCAGCAATTTCAATGACTTGTGCCATTGGGAATCCTAGTCGTATGTGCGATAGGTATAATTCGCAAATCATACCAAAGGCAACTGCATAGCCATGGAGGATTGGGCGGTTCTGATGCATGGCAAGACTTTCAAAAGCATGTCCGAAAGTATGCCCGAAATTAAGGGCTTTGCGAATGTGATTTTCGGTTGGATCATTCTGTACGAAGTGATCTTTTATGCGGATGGAATCAGCCACTAAATCTTTTAAGGCAGCAAGATCAGGATTGCTGATGTCGTATTGTTTCAATTGCTCCCATCGTTTCGAAGAGTAAATAAAGGCATGTTTAATCATTTCGGCAAAGCCGGAAATAATATTGGTATTATCAAGCGTTTCAAGAAAATCTGTATCAATTAATACTGCACTGGCTTGATTAAATACGCCAATCTCATTCTTAAATCCTTCAAAGTTAATCCCCGTTTTTCCGCCTATTGAGGCATCGACCTGAGCAAGCAATGTGGTTGGGATATTTATGAATTGAATACCTCGTTTGAAGGTTGAAGCTGCAAATCCTCCAAGGTCGCAAGGCATGCCTCCTCCAAGTGTTACCAGTGCAGATTTCCTGTCGGCACCACCATGGCTTAGCATGTGCCAAACTTTTTCAATGGTCTGGAGCCCTTTGTTGTCGTCTCCATCAGGAATGATCACCATTCGATCCTTTGATAAACCTTTAACGTTTTCAATTTTTGAAAAACAATGTTCAAAGGCCTTCTGATCAGATAATAAAAAGACTTTGTCTTTTGGAAACCCTTCAATAAGATGTTCGATATCTCGTTTAAGATTTTCAACAATGAAAACATTGGATTCTTTAGAAAGTAATGGAAACATTGACCTGCTTTTAAAAATGAACTGCAAATTTAGTTAAATTTGCCAATTGAGAATAAGTTTTTAGTTGTGATTAAGTATAAGTTGCAGTTTATTAGTGAGGTATTTGTTCTGATGTTGAATCGTTAGTTGCTAATGATTTATGTTTGAACTATTTTCAGTCACTAATGCTGTTTTGTTTAACAAATAAGAAAAGTTTATGAATCTTCAATTCAATAATAAAAAACAAGTGTCACCAGTTGGTTTGCTCTTGTCTTTTATCTTTCTAAGTGCCGTGGTATGTATCGGTTTGTATTATTTAATTTTAGATGAACGCATTCAAAGTTTGGAGATAGGTGCATGGATTTATTTACTTCTTTCCGGGCTTGTTTTCTATTTTGGGGGATTCTGTTATGTTGAAGTGGAAGCTTCGGAACAGCGAATAGATGTGAAGTACTATAACTTATTTCCATTCGGTAGACAGTATAAGCGCATATTATTACCCGTTGATAAGATAAAGAAAATTAAATTGGCGAAGGGTATAGGTCCAATTGGAAGACGCTTGGTAATTAGTGGGGTTGTTAATGGAAGGTTGGCTTTGTTTCCATCTGTTGGTTTAGGAGCATGTAATGCGCAGCAGATCGACAAATTAAATGCCTATATTAAAAGTATTAAACACTCAAATTAAAGAGTAATGATGCGCTCGCTTCTTCTTGTTGGTTTATTGCTTATGTGTCATTGTATAAGTGCTCAATATAAGGTTGGAGATTGGTATCTGAGCCCAAAAATTTCCTTTGCTGATTATAGCGATAAAGACGATTGGTCGGGGTATAGTATCTCTAAAGTTCCACCCATATCCATGACACTCGAATATGGTTTGAATCAGTACTTGAGCACTGGTGTTACCTTGGGTTTTAGTCATGATAAATTTACCAACGACACATTAAATTCAAATGTACATCGATTTTCAACTCTCGCTTTTGGTGGAATTGGATCCTTTCATTTTGCCGGGCTTATTGAAAAGTGGAGCAATTATTCTGTTTTTCTGGGAGATTGGGATTTCTACTTAAATGCTGGTTTTTTACTGGAATTGGATAGAAATAGTGAAGAGAACGTGTGGGATGAAGAAAGGAAAGTATTTAAGAGTTCTGAAACATCTGATTTGAGCTTTCGCATCCGACCAGCTATTGGCGTTCGTTACTTCTTGACCGATGACTTTTGCATGTTGGTTGAAGTAGGAAGAACAAATCTTGGTTTAGTTACCACCGGACTTTCCTGGCAGTTTTAAGGTATATTTGGCTTATTATTAATTATTTCCGACGAAAATTCTTTGTCGTTTGTGTATTTATCAATATCTTAATCGGATAAATACACAAACTTGACCGATTGTTTAAAATATCAGATTGCCATTAGCCTAATAAAAGGGATCGGCCCTAAGTTAGCAAGGAACTTGATAGCTTATGTTGGTAACGAGCAAGATGTGTTTAAACAGAGTGTTTCCTCCCTTTTAAAAATACCAGGAATTGGTTCAATTACGGCTAGTGCAATTCGTAAGTCAGACGTTATTGAGCGTGCCGAAAAGGAATTGGAATTTATTGATAAACATGCAATTGATGCTCATTTCTTTACCTCCGAAAGCTTTCCCAAACGCCTTGCTTATTGTGAAGATGCACCATTGTTGATATATACAAAAGGTGTTAATTGTTGGGATAGGACTAAGGTTATTGGGGTTGTTGGAACAAGAAAGGCTTCTGAACAGGCTAAGATAAACTGTGAAACATTGGTTGCAGATATTGCAAAGCGCTATTCAGATGTTGTTATTGTTAGTGGTTTGGCTTATGGTATTGACGTTTGTGCTCACAGGGCTGCGGTGCAGAATAATTTAAGTACTTATGGTGTGCTGGCACATGGTTTGGATCGGATTTATCCCAGCTTGCATCGCAATACGGCGAAGCAAATGTTAGAGAATGGAGGTCTGATAACTGAATTTATGTCTGATACCAATCCGGATAGGCCAAATTTTGTGCGTCGAAACCGTATTGTAGCTGGTATGGTTGATGCCTTGTTGGTTCTTGAGTCGGGGATTAAGGGTGGAGCGATCATTACAGCACGAATTGCTCAATCCTACAATCGGGATGTATTGGCATTTCCGGGAGATGTAAATGCTGAGTTAAGTAAAGGAGGAAATTATTTAATCAAGCGAAATATTGCTGCGCTTATCGAGGGAGTTGATGATTTGGAATATGCATTGGGGTGGGAGAGTGTTGCTAAAACGAAACCGCAGCAAGCTAGACTGTTTAATGATTTTAAAAGCGAAGAAGAAGAAATTTTATACAAGCTATTGCTAACGAGCAAGGAGTTAACAGCTAATGAGCTAAGTATGCAAAGTTCCTTACCGATAAGTAAGGTGAGTGCTAGTATGTTATCACTTGAGTTTGCAGGATTGATAAAATGTTTGCCAGGTAATGCATTTAGGTTGCTGTAGTATTTTAATTACTTAGTACGAAACATTCTGTTTTTTTGTTAAAAAAACGGCCGCTTGAGCAAACAATTTTTGTTAGATTTGCGTAGAACGGCTTAAGGAAAAATTCGAAAAGGGACTAGTTTAATCAATAAGAATAATATAATGGGCATATATACCCAAGCGTTAATCAAAAATAGATTAAGTGGAAAGATTGCATCTTTGATGTTAATCTTATTGTTGTTTGTGGCTTTTATACCGAATAGTAGTGCGCAGATTAATGCGTGTGCTGATGGGGTATTACAATTGGGTAATACTTTTGACGATATGGTGCCGGTACCTGTTAATGGTCATCGGAATAAAGGTTATTGGAGTTCAAGTCCAGCACTAACTTTTACAAATGTCAATGATCCTTTAGCTATTGTTTCTGGTTTTGTTTTGGGGAATACATATACCATAACGTGGCATCACCAGGGAGGAAATGATTATGTTTTAACTGTAAACACGCCAGTAACTGCGGATGTTGGTGTTTGGTCACTTTTAAATGAATCAGGAAATTCTAACGGGGTGGTACTTTGTGGGAAATCGGATCATTTATTTGAGATTCCATGGGATGGTGATTTTGGACTAGAGACATTTGATTATTGGGTAACTCATGATTCCGATGGTACTTCTGAGGTATGGGCTGCTAATGTTCCTAACCGAAGTTGGCCACCAGGAGGGTCGGAAAGTGAAATAAAGACGAATGAATATGATAATCTAGATCTTGTTTGGGCTGTTATTGTTGATGATGATGGTTGCCAAATAAGGACAAATGAGATTATGATCTCTGATATTGCAGGTACTCAGGTGCGTGTTCAAGGCGGTGCTTCCGCATGTCAAGCTGCGGTTCATACACTTGGTCTTAGTTTGGAAGTATTACCATTTGATGTTACAAATTATACATATCGATGGTACAGAAATGGAGGATTGGTAGCCACAGATGTTGGTACTTTTCCAATTACTCAGGTAGGTGATTACTATGTAGAAGTTGATGGTTGTGGATCCACTTATATTTCGAATACAGTACAGGTAACTGAAAATATATTGCCTGATGCGCTGTTAGTTGGTGGAGATATTTGTGAAAATCCTGTTGGAGGAACTACTACCCTGAGTGCAACATTTAGTGGAGGAAATATAGGAGCTTATGATCTATCTTGGATAAGGAATGGTGCCGAAGATCCACTCATGGGTACAATAAATCCTACAACTACGGATGCAGTTGGAGCCTATGAATTGAAAATGACTTCCTCAGCAGATGATCAGTGTTGGAAACTTTCAAACACACATGTAGTTGGCACAACAAGTCCTATTGTTAATGTTTTCGAAGCAGTTCAACCAGGTACATGCTTAACAACTTATGCACCTACCATTAGAAGACAAATTACAGGTGGAACATTGAATTACACATTAAAACTTGAAGAATCTGGGCGACCTGATCGTTTTATTACAGTTAGTGATAATAGTAATTTAACAACAAGTTTAGGCGGTTCACGTAATGCCAATACCATTATTGAATTAACGGAAGTAACAGATGCGAATGGTTGTATAACATCTTCCGTTTTACCTATGGCGGCTAATTTTACCTTTACACCTGCTGCTACACCTTCTGTTTTAACAATAAATGGAACAGATGTTTGTACACCTACTGCTACAACAGTTAATGTACCTGCTTCGCAAAATAATATAGAATACTATTTGACACGCAATGGCGTTGAAGTGGCACCTTCATCACGACAAACTGGTGATGGTACAACTTTAACATGGAATGTGAGTACTGTAGGTTTTTATCAGGTATATGCTGTTGATCCTTGTGATGCTGCTACACCTGTATTGATGGATGGCATCGTTTATATTGATAATATGCCAAATCTCCAGAATATGACTCGTATTACCGGAGCTGGATGTTCCAATGTGACTCATGTGTTTGGTTTAGATGCTTCTGAAGATGGTGTCACTTACACCTTGTATTTTAACGGAGCACCTCACACTACTGTTGCTCCCGTTGATGGGAATGTATCAGGTACTGCCATATCTTTTACAGGGGTTACTGCTCCTGGGGCTTATCAGGTTTGGGCGACACGTAGAGCATGTGAACAATATATGACTGGTTCATTCAATATTGATCAAGCGCCTATTGTCACTGGAATTAATATTGTTGGTGGTGATGGTTGTAGTAATGAGTTGAGAAATATTGGAATCAATGCCAACGAAGCTGGTGTAACCTATGATTTAATATTGGATGGAAATGTAGCTATACCGATTGCATCCATAGTGGGAGATGGTACTGCTGGTACAAAAAATTTCTTTAATCTAAATACTACATTGGCAGACGGACTCTATACTGTTAGAGTAACGGCTCTTAATACTTGTGAAGATTGGTTAGCAGGTTCAATTACTATACATAAAGAACCGGATGATTTGGCATTTACAACCAGTGGTCAGGTTTGCGGAACGGGTGATGTTATTATTCCTGTTGGCGAAGCTGGTGTAACCTATACTTTGTATGAAGGGGCACCTGCCGTTTCTACGGGTTTGAGTTTGCTTGGTAATGGAACAAATCCAGTTGCCTTTAATACACTAGGCCCTGGTTATTATACTGTTTATGCCGAAGTGGGAACATGTAGTAAGTTTTTAACTGACTTCTTAGAGGTTGAAACACAACCATTACCACAAGTAGTAAATATTCCTGATGATAACTATTGTTCAAACGAAACAGGTATAAGTATAATTGTAGCTGCCTCGCAAGCCAACCTTGATTATGAACTTTATAACCTGGGGACAAGTACTGTTGATCAGACTATTACTGCCATTAATGCAAGTGGTGTTACTTTTAATAATGTACTGGCGGGTAATTACGAGGTGCGAGTAGTGAATAACTCTTGTACATTGGTTTTACGCACAGGGATATTAATAGTAGAGTATGCGGTTACAACACCAAATGCCAATATTCCATCAAGTTTCTGTTCTGACCAAGGGGCACAAACTATTTCGGGTTGGCCTCCTGTTGTAGCTGGTTCAAGTACAGGATTGTATACAATAATTGGTGGAGCCGGTTTTGACCCTGGACATACAACAGATATAAATGCAGGTACACTATCATTCAATCCTGCCAACTGTGCGTTTAATAATATTTACACGATTCGTTATGAATACACCGATGGTAATGGTTGTGTGGCAGAGGATGTTGAAACAACAATTGTTTATGATTTAGCTAATGGAGCAATTACTATAAATAGTGCAGTTCCTGCTAATCCTTGTCAAGATGACAATACTGATTATTTGTTAGAAGGTCTTTTATCAGGTGGTAATGTGGGAGGTACATTCACATGTTCAACACCTGCTGCGCTTAACACACCAGATGTGGCTAATGGTACAGTTCTGTTTAATCCATTCGATGCTGGTAACGGAGTTCATAATATTACTTTTACTTATGTTGACCCTGTAAGCAATTGTACAGGTAATGCAAATATTACTATTACGATAGGTACACCTTTGAACATGGTTGGTTTTGGTGCTAACTATTGTAGTAACGATAATACGTATAAGACATTAACAGCTAATCAAGCTGGTGGAACATTCTCAATTTATGAACCGAGTGATTTTGTTACACCTATTGAATCGGGTATTCCTAATGGAAATAATGATAAGCTAAATCCTAAGACCTACTTCGATGCCTATGGAGATGGAACCTATCGTTTGATATATACATACAATAATGCGGGATGTATCAATACCTTAATAACGGACTTCCAGATTGTTGAGTCAATTGATGCAACATTTACCTTCCCAATTAATGGTGGTGTAGAGCAGACAACTTTCTGTGTTAATGATGCGAATGCTTTGTTAACGCCTAATGGAGTAGTCGCTCCAGCAAATATCACAAGCTTCTTTAGTGGAAATGGAGTAGCAGGTTCATTCTTTATTCCTTCTGATCCAAACGTTGTATTTTCTCCAGCTCAAAACCCAATTTCTCATCAGGTTACAAATACGGTAAATGGATTTACATGTACAACCACTTCAACGCGTAATGCGACTGTTGCCGAAGTAGATATTTCGTTTAGTGGATTAAATAATACTTATTGCGAAAATGTTGGAACAAGTATTATTAGTTTGAATGGTGCAGATGCTGCAACGGGTACTGCAACATTCTCATCAACAAACAATAGCAATCCTTCATTATTTATTACAGATAATGGAGACAATACCGCTACTCTCGACCCAGGTGTTGGGCCGGGTGTTTATGAGGTGCAAGTAGAGTTTATTAAATCAGGAGATTTATGTGAACGTATCTTGATTCAAACGGTTACGGTTCTAGCAAGTACACCTGTTACTTTTTCAGGGTATAACGATGGTGACAATGTTTGTAGTTCTTCGGCAATAATTAATTTAGTTGCTAGTCCGGTTGTTGGAGCTGGAGTTGGGAACTATATTCTATTAGGTGGCGGACCAGGATTAGATAATGGTGTAGCGGATGATGGAATAGCTACATTGGATCCTTCGTTGATGACACCTGGAACGTACACGATTCGTTACGATTATACAAATCCAGATGCCTGTGATACCTATTTCGAAAAATCTATTATTATTTCGGACGCACCTGCTACTACTCATGTAGTTACGGGAGGTGGAGCCTATTGTAATGATGCGGCCATCCCTGGCGTATTTATTGGCCTGGGTTCTGCAACCGTTGGTGTTCAATATGAATTGTTACTAAATAATAATCCGGTAATTCCTGCAGCAACTTATACGCCTGTTGCAAGTGGAGCATTTAATTTTACCGATGATAATACAACTACAGGAGCAGATAGATATTTTACAGCAACAGGTACATATACTGTAAGAGCTATTTTAGTAGGTTGCTCTGCGATAATGAGCGGCGACGTTTCTGTTGAACAATATGAATTGACGCTGACGACCTCAAACGTAACACCTGTTTCATGTAAGGACGATAACGATGGTTCTATTACTTTATTAGCAGGAGGCGGTAGTGGCTCATATCAGTATCGTATGGAAAGTCCGGTACTTGGAGCATGGACAGCTAATCCTGTTTTCTCAGGACTAGAAGATGATACTTATGTATTCTCAGTTAGAGACTTATCAATTCCATCGCTATGTGAGAAAACAAGTTTACTTTCAGTTGACATTACTGAACCTGCGTTAGCACTTTCTGTAAGTGAAGATGCAAGTAAACGAATTAATGTTGGTTGTGTGCCTTGTTCAAGTCCTGGTACTTGTGAAGGAAGTGCAACACTTATTATTACAGGTGGAACGCCTTTTACGGATTTAGTGACTTACCCAAGTGGTTACGATATTACATGGTCAGCTTCGGCGAATAATCAAACTACCATTACAGCTGTTGAACTTGATGTTGATACACATAGTGTTACGGTAACAGATGCCAATGGCTGTGTTCAATTAATAAATATTACCATATCTGCGGATAATCCTTTAGCCGTAGTTGAATACGATCCGGCAACGAATCATATTGATAATGTATGCTTTGGAGGAAATGACGGTTCATTCATGGTGCAAGCTTCGGAAGGTTCAGGTCAATATTTATTCAGTATTGATGGAACAAATTATTACCCAAGTAACCATGCAACGGATCCTACTTTACATACTTTCTCTGGTTTAGCTGCAGGAACTTACACGGTATACTTACGCGATCTTGTTAATCCAAGATGTAACTTTACGATAGGAACTGATGTTATTATTACTGAACCTGCTGCAGGATTAAGTTTAGTAGAAACACTTAATAATCAGGTGAGTTGCTATGGAGGATCAGACGGTTCTTTCACTGTACAGGCTTTTGGTGGAAACGGATTTTATGAATTTTCAAGTGTTAATCCTTCAATAGCTTTACCAGCAGACTGGATTGATAATGGAACAAATGAGTTTACAGTTGCTGGTGTAGTAGCTGGTAATCATTCTGTTTGGGTACGCGATCGTGATAACCCAACATGTACTGGTTCAACAATCGTGGTGAATGTTAGTCAGGTTGTTCAGTTAAGTTTAACCGCACCAATCGTTCAAAATGTGACTTGTCATTTGGGTAATGATGGGCAGATAGAGCTTTTAGGAGCAGGAGGAAGCGGTAATTATGTTTACTCAATTGATGGTGGTGCTTGGCAAGCAAGTAATGTATTTTCTGGATTAAGCGAAGGCACTTACCAATTTAGTATTGCTGAAAGTGCAGATCCTGTCGGATGTCAGCGCGTAAATATTCTGAGTGTGACTTTAACTCAACCAGCTGATTTTAATATTAGTGAAGTTTTGGCAAGTCATATCAATGTTAGTTGTAATGGAGGTAACGATGGTGAATTTGAAGTACTCGCTGTAGGAGGAGTTGGATTAAAACAATTCCGTTTGCACGATGGTACAAATTATATTACTGCTTGGGATGCTAATCCTGTATTCTCTAATCTAAGCGAAGGTACTTATGAAGTATCTGTGCGTGATAGAGTTAATGCAGCTCCAGTACAATGGTGTGAAAAGGATAGAATATTATCTGTAACAATAAGTCAGCCAGCAGCTGCATTAGCAATTACTTCAGCAATTGTGACTGATGCCCCTTGTTATGGAACAGCGAGTGGTTCGGTGAGTATTACAGTGGGCGGAGGAACACCTGGGTATAATTACCAATGGACGCATGTGCCAAGTAATACGCCAGTTTCTCTTGCTGATGGCGGACAGTCGGCCAATGCAATTAATTTAATTGCAGGTGATTACCGTGTTGATATTACAGATGCAAATAGTATCTGTAGTTTAAGCAATACTTATACGGTTGGCGAAATTGCTGAAATTCAGCTCACTTTGGCTACTTCTCAAGATCCAACATGTTATGGTGCAATTGATGGAACCATTACAGTTAACGCTGTTGGTGGATCTGGAACTTATGAGTATAGTTATAATGGTGGAGCATGGGTATTAGGACCTGCTGGTACTTATACTATAAATGCTATTGGAGCAGGAACTTATAATATTCAAGTTCGTGATGCTGCATTGGCAACATGTGTTTCCACTGACGTGGTTTCGGTTAATTTAATTCAACCAGCTGAGCTTGATTTATTTGCATCTTCAATTACGCATTTAACTTGTAACGGAACAGGTGATGGAGCCATTACCATAACAGGTGTTGGCCGTACTCTTGTTACCGATTACGATTATTACTGTCAGGAAATTGGAACATGGCAAACTTCGCCAGATTTTACTTTATTAAATGCAGGTACTTACCATTTTAAAGTAAGAGATCGCATAAATCCAACATGCGAATCGGCCCTCTCATCTCCAGTAGTAATAACTGAGCCAGTTGATTTTACAACAACAGCTACGGTTACACATATTACATGTAATGGAGCAAATGATGGGGAATTAACATTCGCTACGATTCCTGCAACGGGAACTTATCAATATTCATTAGATGGTGGGCCTTGGTTGGCATCGCCTATTAAAAACCTTGCACCAGGAACATATAGTATTAAAGTTCGGGATGTGAGTAATGGCTGTATAAAAGTCATTCCTGATGAGGTTGTAACTGAGCCTCTAGCTGCTATTAATATTGATAATTCGATACTTACACATGTTGATTGTAATGGTAATGCCAATGGAACAGTCGAAGTAATTGTAAGTGGCGGAACGCCTGTTTATACTTATCAGTGGCGAAATATGACTACTGGTGTGGATGTGCCTCCAGCTCAAAATGGCGATCAAGCAAAAGCTATTAATTTAACAGCGGGAGATTATCAGGTTACTATAATGGATGCCAATCTGTGTAGTTTGGTATCACCTCTTTACACGGTAACACAACCTGCTGTTTTGACCACTACCTATTCGGTAGATCATATAACAGTTGTCGGATTAACTGATGGTCGAATTGTTGTCGCTAATCCTCCAATAGGAGGAACTGCCCCATATACAATAACTTGGGCTGATGGTGCTCCAGCAACTGATGGTTTATGGACACGCGATAACTTATCTCAAGGAACTTATACATTTACTATTGAAGATAGTAGAGGATGTACCTTTGTTCAGGATGTAATTGTATTGGCTAATTTGGCACTTGATGTGAGTGTAGTGCCTAATACTATAAATTGCTATGCCGACCAAACAGGAATTTTAGCGGTTAATATTAACGGAGGTACGGCGCCTTATGATATTTCATGGACTGGAACGCTTTATGATGGAAGTACTGATAGCGGTACAGATACCAATGTCGCAACTAATTATGAGATAAAACCATTATATGCAGGAACTTATTCTGTAACAATAACTGATGATAATAGCATATCACAGACCATAACTAACGCAATTATTTCTCAACCTAACGAGTTAGTTATTAATCAACTTGTATTGGATGATATTTCATGCAATGCGGCTGGCGATGGTCGTATTCAGGTTGAACTAGCTGGACATTTACCAGCTGATATGGCCAATTACAACATGAGTTGGACTGGCCCTGGTGGATATGCAGTTGCTGGTTTGGCCAGCGCTGTAAGTGATCAACCAAATTTGGTTTTACCAGGTGATTATACTGTAACGGTTAATTATAATGGCACATGTGCAGTTTCGCAAACTTTTACGATAAGTGAGCCAAGTGCGATAACAACTACATTTATTGAAAATCATATCTCCTCAGCTGGTGCTAACGACGGTCAAATTATTGTGACCAATCCACCTACGGGTGGAGTTGCTCCTTACACTATTGCTTGGGCTGATGGCGCCGGTGCATTTGATGGCATGTGGACGAGAACGAACTTAGTTCCTGGACCTTATGATTTCACAATAACTGATAATGCAGGAACTGGATGTTCAGTTTCCTATTCAGCTACAATATTAGATGCCAATGCATTAGATTTCACATACACTGTTACTCCTGTTAACTGTTATGCTGATCAGGCAGGTGTTATAGCGATGGTTGTGACGGGTGGAACTGGACCGTTTGATCTTGAATGGGATGCCGTTTTATTCGATGGATCAACCGATAATGGAACGAGCAATAACATAACTACAAATTATGAGCTTAAGCCATTGTTTGCAGGTACATATAATGTAAAAGTTACTGATTCGAAAGGTGCAGTAATTACTTATCCGATCGTAGTTACTCAACCTAATGAGTTGGTTATAAATACAGTGACACAGGATGATATAAGTTGTAATGGGGCTGCTGATGGTCACTTGCAAGTAAGCCTGAGTGGACATGTGCCTGCTGATATGGATAATTATACCATGACTTGGTCAGGCCCTGGAGGATTCTCCGCTTCAGGTCCGGCAAGTACAACAAGTGATCAGCCAAATCTGGTATTACCAGGTAACTATATTGTCACTGTTAATTACAATAGCTCATGTAATGTATCGTTAACATTAGCAATTGACGAACCAACTGCTATTGCTGCGACTCATACCGAGACACATATTTCTGTAGCGGGATTAAATGATGGTCAGATTGTTGTGGATAATCCACCATCTGGAGGGCTTGCACCTTATTCAATTACTTGGGATGATGGAGCTGCTTTTGATGACTTATGGACAAGAACTAATTTAAGTCCCGGAACTTATACATACACAATTACTGATGCTAATACTTGTACTTTTGTTCAGCCAGTTACCATATTAGATGTGGCGGCACTTGATTTTGTAGTGGTGCCAAATACAATTAATTGTTTTGCTGCTCAAACAGGTATTTTAGCAGTAACTGTTTCTGGTGGTAAAGCACCTTTAGATATAGCTTGGTCAGGAACGCTGTATGATGGAAGTACAGATACAGGTTCGAATACAGATATTACAACAAATTATGAGATAAAACCATTATACGCAGGAACATATTCTGTTACAATTACGGATGATAACGGGGCTACAATGACAAAAACTAATATTGTCATTACTCAGCCTGATGAGTTAGTTATTAATCAACTTGTATTGGACGATATCTCTTGTAATGGTGCAGGTGATGGTCGTATCCAGGTTGAGTTGGCAGGACATTTACCAGCTGACATGGCCAATTACAACATGAGCTGGACTGGGCCGGGTGGATTTGCGGTTGCTGGTTTGGCCAGTGCAGTTAGTGATCAGCCTAACTTGGTACTACCTGGTGATTATACGGTTACTGTTAATTATAATGGAACATGTGCGGTATCAGAAACATATACGATTAATGAGCCAAGTGCTGTAACTACAACGTTTACAGAGATTCATATATCTTCTGCAGGAGCAAATGATGGACAGATTATTGTGACCAACCCTCCAACAGGTGGTGTTGCTCCTTATACCATTTCTTGGTCTGATGGAGCAGGTGCATTTGATGGAATGTGGACCAGATCACTTCTGGCTCCAGGATCTTATGATTTCACTATAACTGATAATGCTGGTGCTGGTTGTTCTGAATCATACACGGCAACTATCCTTGATGTTGATGCCTTGGATTATACATATACAGTTATCGATGTAAATTGTTATTCCGACCAAACCGGAACGATAGCATTGGTATTAACGGGTGGAGTTGGTCCTTATGATCTTCAGTGGGATGCTGTGTTGTTCGATGGAAGTACGGATAGCGGAACGAGTGCTGGTATTAACACGAATCACGAAATAAATAATCTATATGCAGGAACTTATAATGTTAAAATATCTGATTCAAAAGGAGCAGAGATAGCTTATTCAATAGTTGTTGCTCAACCTGGTGAATTAGTGATTAATAATATCGTTCAGGATGATATTTCATGTGCTGGTGCAGGAGATGGGCATCTCCAAGTAAGCTTGAGTGGACATCTTCCAGCGGATATAAATAATTATACCATGACCTGGATTGGCCCAGGTGGATTCTCTGTTTCGGGACCAGCAGGAACAACAAGTGATCAACCTAATCTCGTGTTACCAGGAAACTATACGGTTACAGTAAATTATAACAGTACATGTAATGTGTCTGAGACTTATGTTATTGATGAACCAACGTCTATTGTTATTTCAGAGACTGTGACGCAAATTTCAGTTGTAGGAGCGAATGATGGAATGATAGTGGTTGATAATCCACCTACTGGTGGAGTTGCGCCATATACCATAACTTGGGCTGATGGAGCTGCATTTGATGGCTTATGGACACGCGATAATTTAGTGCCAGGTTCTTACACATATACGGTTAGAGATAATTCAGCTACATGTTCTGCATCAAATACTTTAGATATTGATGAATTACAAGCATTGGATTATTCAGTTTCTGCCAATGTAATTAACTGCTATGGTGGTAATACTGGTACGATTTCAGTTATTATCAATGGAGGAAAAGCTCCTTTTGATATTGAATGGGATGGTACTTTATTCGATGGAAGCACCGTTACTGATAATGATGCAGCTATCGCAAGCAATTACGAGATTAAAGATCTATACGCGGGAAGTTATACCATAAAGATTACGGATGGAAATAGTTCAGAATTGTCGAAAGTAATTGTAGTAGGACAAGCTGAAGAAGTAACCGTAATTGAAGGTGTTAATTCACCAATTTCATGTTTTGGGGCTGCCGATGGTAGCTTGCAAGTAAACGTGGTTCAAGGTATTACTGATGTTAGTGCTTATCCAATCTATTGGACAGGGCCTGGAGGTTATAGCTTAAGTGGTACGGTTGGAGCTAATTCAACTATTAGTGGTTTAGCTTTACAAGGAACATACACTGCAACTGTAAGCTATAATGGAACATGCACTGTTTCGACAGATATCATATTAAGTGAGCCTGACGAGTTAACGATAAGTCTGGTCCCTGCTCAAACCAATGATGTATCATGTAATGGTGGCATCGATGGACAAATCGGAGTTAGTGTGACAGGTGGTTTTGGATATAGCTATCAATGGGCTAAGTGGAATGGTGCAGCCTTTGCTGATATAGCGGGTGAAACCAATCCTATTATTACAGGTCGTGATGCAGGTCGTTACCGTGTAACAGCAACCTTATTAAGTACCTCGTGTCCGGTTGAATTAGAATACACAATTGTTGAACCTGATGCTTTAACGTTAACCGTAGCGCCGATAGATGTTGTTACATGCAATGGTGACAATACTGGTGAATTATCATTAGTTATTGATGGTGGTGTTCAGCCATATCGTTACAATTACGGTTCAGGAGATGTGGTCTTACCAGTTGGCCAAACCAACGATGTAATTGAAAATTTAAATGCAGGATTTTACGATGTAATTGTTACTGATAATAATAATTGTACCATCTCTGTTATTAATAATGAGATTAAGCAACCTGCAGCACTTAATGTGGCGGTAATAACGGAAACTATTTCTTGTGAAGCCGACGGAGCAGGTTGGCCAGATGGTGAATTAGAAATCGATATTACAGGAGGTAGAGTTGTGGTAGGTAGTCATTTCTACATGATTACCCTTGAGCCTTCAAGTGGAGCAGCTATTGTGCGTTCCGTAAGTAATTTGGCTGGTAATACATTAAGGGAAACGTTTAGTGGTTTATTGCCAGACGATTATGTACTTAAGGTTTACGATCAAAATTCTCAAAGTGTTGACAAGTGTATTTATACTTATCCGTTCACTTTAGAGTTGATAGATATAAGTGGGAATGAGCAGGATGCTACATGTGAAGGTGTTGCTGATGGTAAAATTACAGGAGTTAGCATTACTGGAGCTTCACCTACATATACTTATACCTGGACATCTCCTGATGGTGGTGTAGGTTTTGATCCGAATACATTAGATCAAGATGGTTTATCGGTAGGAACCTATCGTTTAACCATTGATGATACGGCTGGAAGAGGCTGTGTTGTGTCGCATGACTTTGTAATAGGCTATGCCAACGAAATATTAGTTGACGCAAGCATTATTGATGTTGAGTGTTTTGGTGATGCTACTGGATCAATTACGCTTGATGTTACTGGCGTTGGAGCGACTGTAAATTATTTGTGGACTGGCCCTGGTATAACGCCAGCCAATGAAACGGATAAAGATCTTACCGCCCTGGTTGCTGGTGATTATACAGTTCAGGTAAGTGATGCTATAAATATGCAAATGTGTTATGCTGTTGAAACATTTACAGTGAACCAAGCAAGTGAAGCACTTAACTTTAATTTACGATACCTGATTAGGAGTTGTGATCCTTATATCCGAACCATCGAGATATTTAATTTAGTTGGTGGAACGGGTAATCAGGATCCGGCCAGCGGAGATTTCAAATACAATGTTTCCGGACCAGGGGTTATTACCGTTGATCCAGCTGATTATCTAAGATTTGACGTTGGTATGGGTGGTACTTATACCGTACAAGTATTGGATAAAAATGATTGTTCTACTTCATATGAGATTACAATACCAAATGAAGTATTTATTGCGCCAGTTGTTACCGATGTGAAATGTAATGCTGGTACAACAGGCGCTATTGCCATTAATTTAACAGGTGGTAGTGGTTCGTTTACTTATGATTGGACGAAAACTGGTGATGCAGGATTCTCTGAATCGACACCAAACTTAAGTGGATTAACAGCTGGAGAATATGTCTTAACTATTACAGATAACATTGAGTCGGACGGAACGGCTTGTAGTCGTACATATACAATTAATGTAAATGAGCCTCAACCAATTGTCATTAGTGTCGACGATAAGGGCGATGTGACCTGTAATGGTGATGGTGATGGATATGTGAATATAGATATCCAAGGTGGAGCTGCGCCATATACATACAATTGGAATCCAGCTGGTGGTGGTATCATCCAAGGCGATAAAAATCAAAGTGGTTTAATTGGAGGTACATATACAATTACAGTTACTGATGCTAACTTATGTACGGCATCTCAGAATGTAACAATTGTAGAACCTGATGTTATATCTGGAACATTAGCGATAACTGATACGCAATGTGATGGAACAAATGGAGCTATTGTTTTAACGCCAAGTGGTGGGTCAGGTACTTATTTATATAGCTGGAGCACAAGTGATGGTGATGCTTCTAATATAGTGGCTGGAGCCAAAGATCAAAGTGGCTTAACGGGTGGTACTTACACCGTTGTAATTACAGATGCCGATCCAGCGAGGTCAGGTTGTCAAACAACATTATCAGCTACTTTAACCCAGGCCATTGATGTGATTAACGTAGTGGTGACAGATGTTACATGTGCTGGCAATAACGATGGTAGTATTACCTTTGATGTAGTTGGTGGTGATAGTAATTATACTTACACCTGGTCAACTGCTGATGGTAACCCGGCTTATATTACACCTGGTGTTCAAAATCAAAATGGTTTAACAGCTGGAACATATACGGTGGTAATTCGCGACGGAAGAATATCCGGTGGAACTGACTGTGAAATTACACGATCATTTACCATTGATGATGCTACTGGATTATCGGTTAATGTAGCTATTGACCATGTGAAATGTAATGGCGCATCTACGGGTAGTTTATCTGCCGTTGTAAATGGAGGTAGCGGTTCTTATAGTTACGATTGGAATGGTGGAGTATATACTACAGCTGCAATTAATAATGTACCTGCAGGTATCTATACACTTGTAGTAGAAGATCTGACATTGGGTTGTACTTATACCAACGTTTATACGATAACTCAACCAACTGATGGTATTAATATTAATGTAGTTAATATCATAGATAATCTTTGTAAAGATGAAGCCCTGGGTGAAATAGAGGTATTGGTTACTGGAGGAACAGCTCCATATACTTATTTCTGGACGGGACCAAGTCCTGCAACAGGAACGAATCCTACAAATTTATTGGCTGGAACATATACGCTTTCAATAACCGATGAAAATGGGTGTGTGCTTTCTTCAGGAGATATTGATGTGGGTGAACCTGCTACACATGTAACCGTGACTAACCCTGATGTAACAAATGCTACAGCACCTGGGTTTACTGATGGTGAAATAGCGGTAACTGTAACAGGTGGCGCATCACCTTATACCTTCGAATGGTACGAACAAAGTGATTTAGCAACGGTGGTTAGCACAACCAATCCAGCTACTGGATTAGGTTCAGGAACCTATAATGTAATTGCTTTCGATCAAAATAACTGTAGTTTCGATTATACCGGTATTAAGGTTTCAGAACCGGGAGAAGCGCTTGGTTTTGTTGAAACGGTGATGCATGTTAGTCCTTGTAATGGCTTAGATAATGGAGAATTAATAATAGTGCCTTTTGGTGGTTTTAAAATTGATGATACAGATTATCGCATTCAAATAAATGGGCCAGGTACAAATATCGATACGCGTAATACACGTATTGAGTTGGTTGATAGATTACCAGGTGTTTATACTGTAACTGTTGATGATGCTAGCTCTCCAACAGTTTCGAGAAATATTACAGTTAACGAATATCCACCATTAACAATTACTACAACTAAAGTAAGTGATGTGAATTGTTATGGAACATCAACTGGTGAAATAAATGTCTTAGTTGGTGGAGGTAGTCCAAACGCTTCGGGATATTACTTAGTCGAGATAGTAAGTGCTGAAGGTTATTACAACTCTAAAGCTGATGTGTTAGAGAATACAGCCTTTAGCTTTTCTAATTTGCCAGTAGGTAATTATACAATTACTGTTACTGACCATGCTGCCGACTTTGACACTAAAGCACCGAATCGTGGTTCTTGTCAGGCGAGCGATGTTAAGTTAATACTTCAGCCAGTTGCTGAAGTGGCCATTAACTCGCAGGATGGTAGCTCTGCCATTTGTGATGGTGATAATTTTAATTTGGCCTTAACAACAACAAATTGGGATTACGCAACACAAGGTGATTTGCTAGTAACTGTTTACGATGGTTTCACTTATACTGAAGTAACTGTTGATCAAACACCATTTATACATACCGTTTCTCCAAACACTTCTAGAAATTACGAAGTGACTAAGGTGGCTGATCCGATAACGTCGACTTGCTTGAAAGGTACAGGAAGTGGTATAGTTGCGCTTACTGTAAATGGTTTGGCTACGGCTACTATAACAGGATCAAGCGAGGTTTGTGATGGTGGAGAAGTGCAGTTAAGTGTGGCGCTTACAGGTAAAGCACCATGGACGATCACATGGGTGGACGATAATAATGGAACAACCTTTACTGAATCAGGTATTCTTACAAGTCCATTTACTTTTACTGATACACCAATAGCTGATGCAAGTTACCGTATTAGTAATGTAACAGATGATAATACTTGCGATAATGCAGGAGTCGGTGTTGTAGATGTTATTCTGAATCCAAACCCTTCTGTAAGCTTATCAGGAAGTCAGGATATTTGTATTGGAGATAATGCTGTTCTGGTTATTGATCTAGTAACAAATGAAACGCCTTATACCATTACTTACGAAGAAAATGGGGAAGAGAAGCTAATGGGCGTGAGTCCAAGTAGTGGTTCTACTTATAATTGGACTGTTTCACCAACTGAAACTACAACTTATGTAATTACCAACGTGGTTGATGCTAAGGGTTGTGTTATGCCTACTGGAGCCTTAATTCAGGCTGTCGTAACGGTTAACCTCTTACCAGGGGATATTACTGCTATTAATAGTACAGACGATACAGACGGAGTTTGTCAATCGGCAACTGGTGTTACCTATACCATCGATCCGGTAAGTGATGCTGATGGAGGATATGTTTGGACAGCTCCAGCCAATAGCACCATTATTTCGGGTAATGGAACAATGGCCGTTGCATTAAACTTTGATGTCAACTTTACAGGAGGTTATCTAAACGTATATCCTACAAATGCATGTGGTGATGGAAAAGTAGTAGAACGTTGGATCCCAGCTAAATTATTACCAGAAGCGGTTGGAGCCATTACTGGGCCAAACGAATTCTGTCAAGGATCAACGGATATTACCTTTAGTGTTGATCCTGTTGCTAATGCAACTAGTTACCGTTGGGAATTACCTACAGGCTTCATTATTCAAGGTGATGACTCAGCAGCAAGCATCTTAGTTAATTTAGATCCTATGTTGGATGTGATTACTGGTGATGTTAAGGTAACCGCGGTTAATAATTGTGGCGATGGACCTAATACAGCTACTCAAGTGGTTAATGTTTATCCATTACCTACGGCTGATGCAGGAACGGATGATCCAAGTCACTGTGGAAATTCATATACATTAAATGCGACTGATCCAACTAGTATCAATGCTGCTTGGTCGGGACAATGGGAAGTTGTTGCCGGATATGCTGTAATTGCAAATGTAAATGCACATAATAGTAATGTTACCAATATGAGCAGGGGCGATGTTACTTTCCGTTGGACAGTTACCAACAATAGTACCGGAGGGCTTAATGATTGTGATGTATACGATGAGGTAACCATTCGAAATAATACTTTATCGGTAACAGCAACAGCAGCTAGCACCAATGTATGTAATGGTTCAACCTCTTTATCTGGAACGATAATATCAACAGCAAATACAACTGGACTTTGGGAAGCAGTGTTCCCGGTTGGTTCTACAGCTTCGTTCTCGGTGACTGATCAGGCTAATACGACTGTAACTAATATGATGCCGGATAGAAATGTATTCCGATGGACATTGATTCAGAATGGTTGTGAAAGCTATGGCGAAGTTGAAGTGATTAATAATGAACCGTCAGATGTGATAATTACACAAGGTGCTTCTCTTGCAGTTTGTGATAATCAGGTGACCTTAGATGCTGTGCCTCCTGTTGAAGGAAGTGGCAAATGGACTTTGGTTAGTGGCTCTGGTGTTATTGATTCACCTAATACGCCATCTACATTAATAACTGGCTTGGATTACGGTGATAATGTATTTAGATATACGGTAGATAAGAATGGTTGTGGCAAATACGCTGACATAACTGTTCGTAATAATACTTTACAAGTAGATGCGGGTCCAGATCAAACGGTTTGTGACGGAACATTGTTATTAGATGCTACAGTGCCTCCATCTGGAGTTACCGGACGTTGGTATATTCCACTTGGAGAAGGTGCAGGCTCATTTGATGATGCATTTTCACCAACCGCGACGGTATCAGGTCTTGATTACGGTATTAATAGATTGGTTTGGGAATTAACCCAAGATGGTTGTATAAGTACTGATGAAATAATAATCACTAACAATGAACCAACTGAAGCTACGGTAGGTAGTAATCAAGTATTATGTTCTGATGATGCTGTGCTTTCTGGTAATTTACCTAGTGAAGGAACAGGTTTCTGGTCGATTGTATCAGGATCAGGAGAGTTTGATGATGTAAATGATCCAATTACCACTGTTCGTAAATTACAAGAAGGCGATAATGTATTCCGTTGGAGTATTATTAAAAATGGATGTACTTCAAGTGCAGACATAATGATCACTAACCTGCATGTATATGTAAATGCTGGTAAGGATTCTGTTATCTGCGGTAGAACTACAACATTGAAAGCAAATACGCCTACTATAGGTACAGGTGAATGGAGTGTCTTACCTGGAGTTGGAGGAGCAACCTTCTCTGATATTAATGATCCACATTCACTTGTTGGAGGCCTTCAGAATGGAGCCAACGGTTTTATTTGGAAGATAACATATAGCTCATGTGAGTCGAGAGATACGGTTATTATAAACAACAATACACCTTATCCGGTAAATGCAGGTACTGATCAAATTATCTTTGGAGGTACCACTTTCCTTAATGCAACACCGGTTACAGCTGGAGTTGGAACTTGGAGTCTAATTTCAGGAGGTGGTGCCATTGCTGATGCTACAGATCCATATAGTGAAGTGTCAGGATTGCGACGTGGTGACAATGTCTTCCGTTGGACGGTTGATAACGCTGGTTGTACCGAGTTTGATGATGTGATTATTACTAACGGAGAGACTATTGATGCCGATGCAGGCCTTGACCAGGAAATCTGTGAAGATTATACCATCTTACAGGCTAACGATCCTGATGTAGGTATTGGAGAATGGTCTGTTGTAACTGGTTCGGGTAAGATCGAATCAATTCACAATCAAAAAACAAGAGTATATGACCTTGGTCCTGGGGCCAATGTATTCCGTTGGACTATTTATTATACCAACAGTTCTTCAACTGATGACGTAATCATTACTAATAATAAGGTAACCACTGCCAATGCTGGTCCGGACAGAGAAATTTGTGGTGATAGCTATCAGTTAGAAGCTAATATTCCTGCCATTCCTGCTACAGGTGGAGCCACGTGGTCGATAATTAGTGGAAGCGGTACTTTTGACGATGAAAAGGATCCGAATACCTTCGTGCGTGGTTTAGCACAAGGTGAGAATGTGTTGAAATATGAGATAGCACAATTAACTTGTCGCTCAGTAGATACCGTTCGGATTACTAATATGTTGCCTACAACTGCTTATGCTGGTGAGGATGAGGTGATCTGTACCGATTCAATGGAGTTACGACCAAATACCCCAACTTTTGGTGTTGGAGAATGGAGAGTAAGTGAAGGATCTGCTGATTTCGTAGGAAACTGGGCGAAAAATCTGGCACCAGGTCGAAACGTGCTTACATGGGTGATAACATCCGGTAGCTGTGTTTCTAGTGATGATGTGATTATAATTAATAATCAACCATCTACTGCTTTTGCTGGGCAGGATAGAATTATTTGTGTTGATAATGTTAATTTATCAGCTAATATTCCACAATATGGTGTTGGAACCTGGGAGTTAATAAGCGGATCTGGTATTATAACGGATGTTAGCGATCCAAATTCGAATGTAACTGGTATAGGCTCTGGTAAAAACCGTTTCCGTTGGACCATTGATAATAATGGTTGTACATCGTCTGATGATGTTGAGATTGCTAATAATTACATTCAGTCCGTAGCTGGTTTCGATCAGATTAATTGTGCTGATACTGCATTATTAGAAGCCAATACAGCATTCCCTGGTGAAGGCACATGGGGAGTTGTTGGAGGTTCTGGTTCAGCTTATTTTGACGAGCCACATAATCCTTATTCGAAGGTTCGAAACCTTGACCAGGGAGATAACGTCTTAACATGGACAATCAGTTATGATGGATGTAATTCGGTAAGTAATATTACAATTACTAATAATAACCCAACTAAATCATTGGCTGGGCCAGATCAAGCCTTGTGTATCGAAAATGCAGTATTAGCAGGTAATGCACCTACAATTGGTGAGGGAGCATGGTCGGTTCGCGAAGGTTCTGGTGGATTTACAGATATTACCGATCCTTCGAGTGCTGTTAGTAATCTGGCATTTGGTGATAATATTTTCCGTTGGACAATTACGCATCAGAGTTGTGTGTCAATTGATGATGTTCAAATAAGCTTTAATCGAATTGATGCTGCTGTTGGGCCTGATCAACCAATTTGTAGTGATGAAACAATTCTGGAAGCTAATAATGCGAGTCCTGGTGTTGGTACATGGACTGTAATTGGTGGATCTAGTCAAGCGGTATTTGATGATCAGAATAATCCAAATACAACGGTTAGAAATTTAGCTAAAGGTGATAATCGCTTGTTATGGACGATTCTTAATAAGGGATGTGAAACTTCTGCTGAAGTTACCATAACGAATAATTCACCAAGTGATGCTTATGCAGGCAATAGTCAAACTATTTGTGAGGATGTGACGACTTTAGATGCCACCGCTGTTTCAATTGGTGTTGGTCGTTGGGAAGTTTTGTCCGGATCGGGTACGATTGCCGATATTAATGATCCTAAAACTGAAGTTACTGGTTTATCAAAAGATAATGTATTCAGATGGACGGTACAGAATGGTATTTGTTCATTGTCTGATGAGGTACTTGTAATTAATAATAGACCTCCGGAACCTTATGCAGGTAAAGATGAAGAGTTGTGTACACCTCAATTAAGGCTTAAAGCGAATCCAATTGATGCTTATCCAGGGGTTACTGGTTTATGGACAATTGAATCTGGTGCTGGTAATTTTGATGATCCTACAAGCGAATCAGCATTAGTGACCAATTTAAATCCTGGCACGAATGTTCTAAGATGGACATTAACACAAGGTCAGTGTACATTAATGGATGAAATTATCGTAGAGAATAATTCACCTAGTATTGCTAATGCAGGGCCTGATGTATTTGATTGCAGGGACTGGTCACAATTGGATGCTAATGCACCAGAGTATGGTGTTGGTTCCTGGACGGTTGTTTCCGGGCGCGGTGATTTTGAAGATGTAACTGATCCAAAAACTACAGTGCGTAATCTTGGTTTTGATGAGAATATCCTAATGTGGTCAATTCAAAATGGTAGTTGTTTCTCTACCGACCAAGTTATAATTACCAATAAGGTACCTGATCAATCTGAAGCTGGTTCTGATAGAAATACATGTGATGACTACATTGTATTGAACGCGAATAATCCAGTTTCAGGAACAGGAATATGGACCGTGATTAGTGGATCAGGTGATTTCGAAGACGCTACTAAGTACAATACATTAGTAAACAATCTTGGATTTGGTGAGAATGTGTTCAAATGGACTATTTCTTATGGCGAATCAGGAGAGTGTACAACAGAAGATGAGGTGAAGATTACAAGTAACCTGGCTAATCCATTTGCCGGAGAAGATGATGTTACCTATGAACCGGAATATGCGATGCAGGCGGCCAATCCTGGCTCTAGCCTGACTGGTACATGGACCATAGTTGCCGGAGGTGGTACCTTTGATGATGTTAACTTTTTCAATTCAACTGTTCGTGATTTACCAGTAGGTAAGAGTACATTCCGTTGGACAATTGAAACGGATGGTTGTTCAGCTTATGATGAGGTAACCATTGATTATAGAGAGGTGCCTGAAGCAGGATTTACTGTTGATGTGAGTGAAGGATGTTATCCTTTGGATGTTAAATTCACGAACTATTCGGTAGGTGGAAGCGTATGGTCATGGGAATTTGGTGATGGTGGCGTATCTGATCAGCGTAATCCAAGTTATACTTATGAAGATCCAGGAAGATATACAGCTATTTTAACTGTGCAAGGGCCAGATGGTAACGATGCAGTATATAGTGAAATGATTACTGTGCATGATCATCCTACGGCTAACTTTAGTGTTGGACCAGAAGTAGTTTATATTCCTGGAGAGTCTGTTAAATGTTACGACTTATCAATTGATGCTGTTAAGTGGTTCTGGGAGTTTGGCGACGGAAGTAGCTCAGAGGAGCACAATCCATCTTACGAATATCAGGATCCTGGTTTTTACGATATCACTTTAAGGGTAGAAAGCCAATATGGTTGTGAGGATACCTTTATTCAGGAAGATATTGTTGAAGCTAAGATGAGTGGATTTGTTAGTTTCCCAGATGCTTTTGCTCCTCGTCCGGGAGGAAATGGTAGTTCAGGTGACATTGGTGAAAGAAATGATGCTATCTTTAAACCTAAGTATAGGGATGTGGAAGAGTATCACATTCAGATATTCAACAGATGGGGACAATTAATCTTTGAAAGTCATGATGTTGATGAAGGTTGGGATGGTATGTATCAGAATAAATTAGCGCCGCAAGCCGTTTATGTATTTAAGGCTTCTGGTAGATTTGTTAATGGTCGTGAATTCCAGGAAACAGGTAGTATATTATTAATAAGATAAGCTAATTTTAACCTAAAGTAGTGAATTGCATTTTTATGAGTAGGTACTCAAAATATATTAAAATATTCATCGTGGCCTTGGTTTGTATGTTTAGCATACAAACTAAGGCACAGGATGTGTCTTTTTCTCAGGTTTATGCAAATCCGTTATATCTAAGTCCGTCTTTTACGGGACTGTCCAATGGTAGTCGATTGAGTTTAAGTTATCGCGACCAATGGCCGGGTATTCCAAACACCTATCGGACATTTGCTGTTGCTGCGGATCATTTTTTTGAAGATTATAGCAGTGGTGTTGGTGTAATGTTATTACGTGATGATAGTGGTGGTGGTAAATTGGTGAAGCAAGATATTAGCGTATTATATGCATATGAATTTGAGGTTTTTCGTGATATATTCGTTCGGCCAGGAATTCAATTTAAATACGCTGAGCGAAATATGAATCTGGTAGATGCTGTTTTGCCATCTAATCAAGGTAGTGATGGTGTTTATATACCTGGCAGTGGTAGTGATGCTGAGAATTATAATAAAAAATACTTTGATGCAGCTGCATCTGGTATGATTTATAGCGATTATTTTTGGTTTGGTGTTGCAGTGGATAATATCATACGTAACGATATTTCACAAACTGATATTGAGACCTACAATCCGGTTAAAACATCCATTTATGGAGGATATAAGTACAGTTATTTGGCTGGTCGTAGTAAACGTGAACCTCAAAGTTTAACCTTGGCATTCAACTATCGCTTGCAACAAGGCTTTAACCAACTAGATATTGGAACCTACTGGTATATTAATCCAATGGAGTTGGGTGTATGGTATCGAGGTCTTCCTTTTGCATCGCAAGGTGGTCTGCAGAATAACGATGGCTTAATTTTTCTGTTAGGTATTAACCTAGGACCTGTTCGTTTTGCTTATAGCTACGATTTAACCTTATCAGAACTCAGTGGATTTAGTAATGGAGCTAATGAAATGAGTTTAATTTACAGGTTTAATCAAATATTTAAACGTAAGAGCAGTCGTGGAGCCATTCCATGCAGTGCACCAACTTATACCGGTGGTGGCGGTTCGAAATATAAGCGCCGTTCACGTAAGATTTTCTAAATATTCATAAAGATAAAGTGTGTACTGGTGTAAACTTGATTGATATTGCTTCATGAACCACTAAGCATTGTCAAAAAAAAAGCACAAATATTTTTATATGATGGGTAATCAATTATATTTGTTGTCCATAAAAAATAAGATTTAAAATTCACTAGGGAGAAGTATGAAACAACTATCGACAGTTTTAAATGGCGTATTGTTAATCGCAGTTATTGTATTATTTGTATTACATTTTTCAGGTCAGAAAGCAAGTGTGGAAGCTGATGGAGAGGGTCAAGCTGTTGCCGAAGGAAGTGCATATCCAGTAGCTTATATAAATACCGATTCACTTTTATTGAATTATACCTTTGCAAAAGAAGTTAATGAGCAGTTAATGAATAAAGAAGAGTCTTCTCGTGCTGATTTCAATGAAAAAGCGAAAATTTTTCAACAAGATGCAATGGCTTTTCAAAATAAGGTTCAAAATAATGGTTTCTTAAGTAGAGAAAGAGCAGAACAAGAGCAAGAAAGATTGGCAAAAGCTGAGCGTTCATTGCAGGAATTGAACCAACGCTTAACGAATGAGTTAATGGGTGAGCAGGAAAAATTGAATCGTCAGTTACGCGATACCCTAATTAACTATTTGGATATTTTTGCGACAGGTAAGCCGTATAAGATGATTTTAAGTAACACTTTAGGAGATAATGTACTTTATGGTGCGAAGGGTGTTGATGTTACTGATCAAATCATTGAAGGTTTGAATGCTCGTCACGCTGAATCGAAAAAATAAATTTATTTTTATTGATATAAAGGCAGAGCTCTTGCGAGTCTCTGCCTTTTTTTGTTAATTAAAATCATGTCCAGCAAAATTTTTGACAAATACTTTTCGAAACATCCGCTTTATAAAAGTGATAATGAATTGCGTACAGCAATGGATTTACGGGTGGTGATACCCGTTTATTTGGAGGAGGACTACCTATTTGATACGTTAAAATCATTGGAAGTGGCTGCCTCATCCGTGGCGGAGTTTATTGAAGTGGTGTTGGTTTTTAATTATGCTTCAAGTGCTCCTGTGTCAATAAAAACAAGACAGGCCGCATTATATGAGTCAATAAAATCACAGAAAGACCAGTTTTCGGAGAGTTATACATTATCTCTAATAAAAGCCTTTAATTTGCCTGACAAACGCGCTGGTGCTGGTTTAGCTCGCAAGATTGGGATGGATTATGCAGCATATACTTTTGTGAATGCAGCTAATTTTACGGGACCAATTATTTCTCTCGATGCCGATTGTAAGGTAGAGTCCAATTACTTTACGGAAGTATTGAAGGTTTTCAAGCAGAATAAGACGAAAGCATGCACTATTTATTTTGAGCACCCCATTGATGATTTAAGTTCAGCCCAGAGTGAAGCCATCATGCAATATGAATTGCATTTGCGTTATTATAAGCAAGCTTTGCAATGGACCGAATTTCCTTATGCTTATCATACGGTAGGGTCATGTTTTGCTGTAAGTGCAGAATATTATATTAGGGCAGGTGGCATGCCGCGAAAGCAAGCTGGCGAAGATTTCTATTTCTTGCAAAAAGTTATCCCAATGGGGCATTTTACGGAATTAAATACCACATGTGTGTATCCTTCTTCAAGAACTTCTGAAAGGGTGCCTTTTGGTACAGGTCCATCGGTAGCAACATTGATGGAAGCGAATGAGGAGTATTATAGCTATAATTGGCAGGCGTTTGTTGATTTAAAAGCTTTCTTCTGCGAAAAAGAGAAGATGTATCGAATCTCCAACGAAAGCTATACAGACTTATTGAATGACTTAAGTGGCCCGCTACGAAGTTATTTATTGAATTCAGATTTTTATTCTGAATTGGAATCTTTAAATCAGAATTGTTCATCCATCGAAGTATTCAACAAGCGATTCTTTGCCATTTTTAACGCGTTTAAGGTTGTGAAATACTTAAACTACGTACATGTTCATTTCTTCGAGAAAGTGCCTGTATTTGATCTTGCTTTGGATTTTTTAGAGTCGAGTGGTAAGGAGACAGAAGGACTCGATGATACCCAGTCATTATTGTTGTATTTTCGTCAAATAGAAAAAGAATAGCTATTTTTTAAAACGCCTGAAACTTGCATAGCTGTCGATAACCGCAGTTAGCATGATGAAAATGATCCAGTAACCTCTATCTGTAGCTAAGGCCCATACGGCTGGTAAAAGAAAAGCAGAGCTATAAACAAGAATGGTAAAAACGCGACGATTTTCAACTCGCCCAACAATAAGGTTGTACACGCGTACACCAATAATGGGAATACTACCAACCAGAAGCACAATGTAATGGTTCTCAACATGAGCAACCCCCATTAATACACCCAGAAAAACCAATGCCATACCGATGTAATAGGTAATACTCAATATCTTTTTCAGTTCCATTTTTTTTAGTTTTAAAGCCGCTAGCTATTAGGAGTTAGGTTTTAGGTGATAGGTTTTAGTAATCACTCACCATTAATCATTATTCCTCTTCAACCACAAAAATAACTTCATCTTTTTTCTTCATGAGGTATTCTTCACGTGCAAACTTCTCAAGGTTCTCAGTGTTACTTTGAAGTTCCTCCATTTTGCGATTGTTTTGCTCAATCTCAGTAAGATAATGTTCTTTTTGCTGCTCTAGTTTGTTAATGCGTGAGGCCAATCGAAAGCGATCGAGCAAATTGTTTTGATCAAAAACACCAATCCAAACCACAAAAAGTACAAGCGCAAGAAAGTACTTGTTGCTTATTAAAGGTTGTATGTATTTTTTAAATCCGGCCCAATTCATTGCTTTGCTTTTGTGCAAATGTAATAAATTTGAAGCCTTGAAGATTAGCTTAGACAAAAAAAATCCCGCCGAAGCGGGATATTTTGTTCTTTAATACCATTGAAATAACTCATCTAGCTGTTAGCTATAAGCCAGCAGCTAGAAGCTTTTTATTTACTCAGCTAAGAATGGGTACTTAAAATCATGTGGCGGAACAAAACATTCCTTGATAGTACGAGGGCTAACCCAACGCATCAAGTTAATAGCCGATCCAGCCTTGTCGTTTGTACCTGATCCACGCGATCCACCAAATGGTTGCTGTCCAACAACGGCACCTGTTGGCTTATCGTTGATGTAGAAGTTACCTGCTGTGTTAACTAAGCGCTTAGTAGCACTTTCAACAACATAACGATCTTGCGCGAAGATACATCCTGTTAAGGCATAGATAGATGTCTTGTCAAGGATGTCTAATGTTTCCTCAAACTTGTTGTCTTCGTACACATAAATGGTAAGAACAGGGCCAAATAGCTCTTCTTCCATTGTGCGGTACATTGGGTTAGTCGTTTGAATAATTGTAGGCTCAATAAAATAACCCACTGATTTATCATGACCACCACCAATAATTACTTCTGCTTCGTTGCTTGCTTTAGCTTCGTCAATAGCACCTGCAAGAATATCAAATGAAGTCTCGTCGATAACAGCGTTTACAAAGTTGCTGAAATCCTCAGGAGGTCCCATTTTCACTTCTTTCATTTGTGCTTCAACGTAACCTTTGATTTCATTCCAACGGCTAGCTGGCATGTAAGCACGCGAAGCGGCTGAACATTTCTGTCCCTGGTATTCGAAAGCACCACGAACAATTGCAGTAGCAACAGCTTTGGCATCACACGATTTGTGTGCCATGATGTAATCTTTACCACCTGTTTCACCAACGATACGTGGGTAAGTCTTGTATTTTTCAATGTTGTCACCAATAGCTTTCCAAGTACTTTGGAATACACCAGTTGAACCAGTAAAGTGGAAACCAGCGAAATCAGGGTGAGAGAAAATTTCTTTTGCAGCAACAGGGCCCGAAGCATATACCAAGTTGATAACGCCATCAGGTACACCGGCTTCTTTGAATAATTTCATCAAGAAGTAAGCCGAGTATACTGCTGTTTTAGATGGTTTCCAAACAGTAACGTTACCCATCATTGCAGGTGCAGTTTGTAAGTTACCAGCAATAGAAGTAAAGTTGAATGGTGTTAAAGCAAATACGAATCCTTCTAGCGGACGGTATTCAACTCTATCCCAAATACCAGCAGCCGATTCTGGTTGTCCAGCATAAATTTCAGTCATGTACTGCACATTGAAACGGAAGAAGTCAGCTAATTCACAAGCTGAATCAATCTCGGCTTGGAACGCATTTTTTGACTGTCCCAACATAGTAGCAGCGTTGATAACCTGACGGTAAGGTCCAGCTAACAAATCAGCAGCTTTTAAGAAGATAGCAGCGCGGTGCTCCCAGCTTAATTCTGTCCATGCCTGACGTGCTTTTAAAGCAGCATCAATGGCCATGTGAACATGTGTTTCGTCGCCTTGGTGATAATGACCTAGTGTGTGTGCAATTTCGTGTGGTGGGTGAATGCGTTTTTTGTTTCCAGTTCTGATTTCTTCACCGCCAATGAACATAGGGATGTCCAATTCTTGCGAACGTAGTAACTCAAGTTCTTTTTTTAGTTCGTCACGTTCAGGTGATCCTGGTGCATAGCTTTTGATGGGTTCATTAGTAGCTGTAGGCACCTTAAAAATTCCTTTTGGCATAGCTTTATTGTTTTTTATAAAAGGTTATTATTTTGTTGTCAGGATTGTACTTAACTATTGTTTCTGCCCAATGTCTTATTCTTTCGAAAAGTTACAACATTATCTACTAAAAATAAATGCAATGAGCTTTTTGTCAGTTATCACTCCGACATCAAAAGCAAATCTATGCAAATTAGGTATTCGTTTGTATGAAAAAAATCAGTGTTCGAAATATTTTTATATGAATTTCGTCATGATTTGTAATTTGGCTGATGTGATTGTTAGCCAATAAGGTTCGAAGTCCGAAATTTGAAGTCTGTTGTTTGCTTTTACGGATCGCATCTTTACTTATGTCTTTTAGGAAAGGTGCGATCCTTAATTTCAGGTGTGATAATCAAGTCTGAAGTCCGCCGTTCGAAGTCCGAAGAGGTAGAGTTGTTGTACAATGATTAACCAATATGTCAATTTGAAGATGTGCTAATAGCTAGTAGCTAAAGCAAAGAGTCGCGCGCTGAGCTTGCAGAACCATTGATGATTAGTTGATAAAGTCCGATGTCCGAAAATTGAAAGTCAATCTATCAAATACTTAATGTGTCAGTTAGTTAATGCGCCTTGAAAAAAAGCTATCAGCTAACCCGATAGCTATCGGGGGCTAGTGGCCAGTAGCTATTTAAAAATCACTCTGCATCGTATACTTCAACGAATTGGAAATATTAACACCAATCAATCGTTGGTAACTCTCACTTATATCGCGATAATACACAAATATGGTATAGTCATTTTCGGTTTGTCCGTAATTTCCCTCAAAACGCTCTACTTCGGCATAAGGTTTTCCCTTTTCGAAAAACAAGTATTGGTAGTTATAAAAGCCTTGTTTTAATAATAGGGTAAGTTCATACATGCGTGTCTGGAAATTATATTCCATTTTATTTGTGGCATTCATTTGCCAATCGCTTAAACCGCCGGATACATACATATCCCCATCAATAAAAGGAGTCTCTACAGGTAGCTTAAAATGAACATATACATAATCAGCTTCTATGTATGGATCGCGGTTTTCGCGTACATCAATGTAGTATTTTCCATTAAAATCTTCTTTGAAAAAGTAAGATCTTTCTCCTCTGTTTTTATCTTTGAATAAGGTAAAATGATAATGAGGATCATGAAAACTAATGCCTTCAACATGTTCCGCAGCAAAGCGGGTGCTACGCAGATCTAACCAACGGTATTCGTTTCCACCATCAAATAAGTTTTCACGGTTGTATTCATACACCAGTTCATTTGCTCGAACAAAAAGTGGTTTCAACTCCGTATTACGGCTATCCCATCGTCCATTTTGCTGAATGATTACTTTAATATCGTCGCGCGGATTGTTGATGGAGAAGTTGGGGTGAACTAATTTAAAATTCACCTCCTGCATGGATGATCTCAGGCTTGAATTGGCCGTGTATTTAATGCGTGGGATAATTTGAACCACTGACTCCACCACATAAAAAGGTCGTGTTATAATTGGATTGTCTTCATTGCCAGATTCGTAAACGCTTATAATGTAATTGCCTGATAGTTTAAGTTTTATTTCATCGTTTGGGAAATCGAGTTCGTAATGAATGTAATCGTGTGTGGTATTAAACGAATACTGATAATCAAGAAGAGGGTTGGGCATGAAGCCTTGTATATACTCGGTTTGCATTAGATCAGAAACTTCCCAATCAGAATCGCAATGTGTAATGGTGTATTGGTAATTTTTACTTTCGTAGGCAAAATCATCAAATGATAGAGTGAGTTGTTCGGTGCCTCTTAGGTTGATAATTGGTTGCGACATTGCCCAGCCTTTTTTATGCAATTGAACCGTATGCGCGTTTGATGAAGTTCTTACAGGATTTTTACTTTCGAGTTGTAAACTTTGTAAGCCAAGAAGAATTAAAAAGCATGTTTTCAGCATTTGAGACATGTTTTGCCTAAATACTGAAACATTTCTCCTATTGAAGAGGTTTAAAAAGGGTTCATTATAAAAATATAGCATGATTTAACTTCTTTTTGCGGCTGTAATATATGTGGAAAACTCAATATTTTACCTATTTTTGCAGCTAAAAATATAAAAAACCGTTTTTCAAACATGTCAGAGGTAATAAAAATTAAAAAAGGTCTGAATATTCAGCTTGAAGGTAAAGCTGATAATGTATTCGGGCAAGCAAATTTACCCGAGCATTTTGCAGTTAAGCCCACCGATTTTCATGGTGTGGTACCAAAAATGGCTGCTAAAGTTGGGGACAAGGTGAAAGCGGGTACAGTTTTGTTTTACGACAAGAATCGTCCTGAAATAAAATTTGTGTCACCTGTGAGTGGTGAGTTGCTTGCGGTTAACCGTGGCGAACGCCGTAGAATTCTGGAAGTTGTAGTGAAATCAGATGGAGCAGATGCTGCTGAGCAATTTGAAACTGCCAAGGTAGGTGAGTTATCAAAGGAGCAAGTAGTTGAAAAACTTCAAGCAGCTGGTTTATGGCCGTTTATCCGTAAACGTCCCTACGATGTTATCGCTAATCCAGAAGAAACACCTAAAGCATTTTTCATTTCAGGATTTGATTCATCGCCATTAGCACCCGATTACGATTTTGTTTTATCAGGTCAGGAAGAAGCTTTCCAAGCTGGTATTGATGCTATCAAACGCTTGTGCGACAATGTGCACATAGGCGTTCGTAACGATGCTGCTTCAAAAGTATTTAAGGGCTTGAATGGTGTGACTGTTCATGCTGTTGAAGGTCCGCATCCAGCAGGTAATGTTGGTGTGCAAATTCATAATGCTATGCCTATTAACAAGGGCGAGGTTGTTTGGGTTACTCAACCACAGGAGGTAGTTGCCATTGGTAAATTATTTACTGAGGGTAAGTACGATGCCAATAGAGTGATAGTACTTGCAGGTAGTGAAGTTGAGAAAAAAGGATATTTCCGTACTAAGTTGGGAGCTTCAATCTCAACCTTAGTGAAAGACAATGTGAAAGACGGTAATTTACGATACATCAGCGGAAATGTACTTACAGGAACTCAGATTGAAGATGATGGTTACATTGGATCCTACCATTCGCAAGTAACAGTTATTCCAGAAGGAGACTATTACGAGTTTATGGGATGGGCAACACCAGGCTTTAACAAGTTTAGTGTATCACGTAGCTACTTTAGTTGGCTGTGTCCTAAAAAAGAATATCGCCTGGATGCAAATATGCATGGAGGTTTACGCTCATTTGTTGTGTCGGGCGAATACGATCGTGTATTGCCAATGGATATTCTTCCTGAATTTTTATTCCGTGCCATTTTAGTTGAAGACATTGACAAAATGGAGCAATTGGGTATTTACGAGTTGGCCGAAGAGGATGTTGCTCTTTGTGAGTTCGTTTGTACATCGAAGCAAAAATTGCAGTCGATATTGCGAGGCGGAATTGATTTGATGATTAAGGAGTTAAGTTAATATAGTCAGTAGACGAAAGTCAGTAGGCAGTAGAAATATAAACTAACTAATAACTACTGACTAATAACTAAAAACTAGAATACATTGAAAGCGTTAAGAAATTTATTAGATAACATCAAACCTCACGTTCAGAAGGGCGCGAAGTTTGAGAAATTTCATTCGACCTTTGATGCTCTTGAAACACTGTTTTTTGTGCCTAATCACACAAATAAAAATGGCGTTCATGTGCGTGATGCGGTTGATTTGAAACGTACCATGGCATTGGTGGTGAAAGCTTTAATTCCTGCTTTGCTGTTTGGTATTTGGAATGTTGGTTACCAACATTTCATAGCATTGGGAGTTGATGCTACATTTTGGATGCAAGTAGGGCACGGTGCTCTTAAAGTATTGCCAATTGTAGTTGTTTCATATGGTGTTGGTTTGGGTGTTGAATTTATGTTTGCTCAAATCAGAGGCCACGAAGTTCAAGAAGGATTCTTGGTTTCGGGTATGCTTATTCCTTTAATTGTTCCTGTTGATGTGCCACTATGGATGGTTGCAGTTGCAACTATCTTTGCTGTAGTGATTGGTAAAGAGGTGTTTGGTGGTACCGGTATGAATATCTGGAATCCAGCCCTTGTAGCTCGTGCATTCCTATTCTTTGCTTACCCATCAAAAATGTCGGGTGATCAGGTTTGGATATCAGGTTTGACTAAAGGAGAAGGTGTTGTTGATGGTTTTTCTGGAGCAACCGCTTTGGGTGAAGCTGCTGCAGGAAGTGCACCTAGTGCTTCACTCATGGAAAGCTTTATTGGTTTAATACCAGGATCCATTGGAGAGACTTCTACCTTAGCTATTTTAATTGGTGCTTTAATCCTTATATATACTGGTATTGGAAGCTGGAAAATTATGGTTTCGGTCTTTGCAGGTGGTTATGTAATGGGATTACTATTCAACCTTTGGGGAGCTAATCCTTTAATGGAAGTAGGCGCTTTACATCACCTTTGTTTAGGTGGATTCGCCTTTGGTGCTGTGTTTATGGCAACGGACCCTGTATCGGCAACGCGTACCGAAAAAGGTAAGTGGATTTATGGATTCTTGATCGGATTCTTGGCCATTATGGTTCGAGTGTTTAACCCGGCTTATCCTGAAGGAGTAATGTTAGCCATCTTATTGATGAATACATTTGCGCCATTGATTGACCACTATGTGGTTCAAGGAAATATTAAACGTCGTTTAAAAAGAGCTAAAATAGCTGCCTAAATAATTAGAAAAATGGATAGACAAGGAAATACATACACATTTCTGTACGCATCTGTTATGGTGATTGTGGTAGCGGCAATATTAGCCTTTCTAGCACAATCGTTAAAACCAATGCAGGATAAAAATGAAGCCATCGCCAAAAAGATGGACATCCTGATGTCGGTGCAGATTGAAAGTACAGCAGCAGATGCTGAAGCAAAATATGAGAAATACATTGGTGAGAATGCCTATGTATTAAATAACAATGGTGAAAAAAAATTGGGAGCTGAAGCTTTTACGGTTGATTTAGCCAAAGAGGTAAAAAAAGCTGATTCTGATCGTGCCTTTCCAATTTACGAATGTAAAATGGATGACGGTTCGGTTAAATATGTAATACCCGTTCGAGGTAAAGGACTATGGGGACCGATTTGGGGCTATGTTTCATTAGAGGACGATAAGAACACTGTTTATGGTGCTATTTTTGGTCACAAAGGTGAAACACCAGGTTTAGGTGCTGAAATTGCAACTGCTATGTTTCAAGATCCTTTTAAAGGTAAGAAACTGTTTGACCAAAGCGGATCGTTTGCATCTATTGAAGTGGTTAAAAAAGGACAGTCACAAGGCGATCTTCACAAAGTGGATGGTATCTCAGGAGGTACTATTACCAGTGTTGGAGTAGGCGCTATGTTACAAGACTGCCTAAGTGGATATGAAAAGTTTTTAAAGAACTAAAATATTGTGACGATGAGTAGTGAAAAAGAACCATTGTTCTCAGCTAAGAATCTTAAGCTGATAACGACTCCTCTGGGAGCACAAAACCCCATTACCATTCAGGTATTGGGTATCTGTTCTGCTTTGGCGGTGACAGTTAAAATGGAGCCCGCCATTGTATTGTCGATCTCTGTGATGTTTGTAACAGTATTTTCAAACTTGATTATATCGCTATTACGTAACACCATTCCTGCACGTATTCGAATTATTGTGCAATTGGTAGTGGTAGCCTCTTTGGTAATTATTGTTGACCAGGTGCTCAAAGCTTTTGCTTATGAAGTGAGTTTGCAGTTGTCGGTATTCGTAGGTTTGATTATTACCAACTGTATTATCATGGGACGTTTGGAAGCATTTGCCTTAGGTAATAAACCTTGGCCAGCTGTACTCGATGGAATTGGTAATGGAGCAGGATATGGATTTATCTTGATTATTGTTGCTTTCTTCCGCGAATTGTTAGGAACTGGTTTCTTAACCTTACCTGGACTTGGAGCGATTCAGATTGTACCGGATATCTTCTATCAGTGGGGATATGCTAACAATGGATTTATGATTTTACCTCCAATGGCTTTGATTGTTGTAGGTATCATTATCTGGGTGCAGCGTTCACGTGATAAAGATTTGATTGAATCGTAACCTTAAAAGAAGAGAAAAATGGATTATATAAATATATTCATCAAGTCCATCTTTATTGATAACATGGTATTTGCCTACTTCTTCGGAATGTGCTCGTACCTTGCTGTATCAAAAACGGTGAATACATCACTTGGACTTGGACTGGCAGTAACCTTCGTACTAGGTATTACTGTTCCTGTCAACTACCTGTTAAATCAATATGTATTGAGCGAAGGCGCTTTGGCTTGGTTAGATACTTTGTTTGGTTTAGAAAATCAATTTGCTACTTATGATTTAAGCTTCTTAAGCTTTATCATGTTTATCGCTGTAATTGCATCCATGGTGCAGTTGGTTGAGATGATAGTAGAGAAATTTGCACCTGCTTTGTATTCCCAATTAGGTATATTCTTGCCTTTGATTGCGGTTAACTGTGCCATCTTAGGTGGTTCGTTATTTATGCAAGAGCGCGACTATGCTAATCTTGGTGAAGCTACTGTATTCGGACTTGGTTCTGGTATTGGTTGGTTATTAGCCATTGTGGGTATTGCAGCCATTCGTGAGAAGATTCAATATTCGGATATTCCTGCTCCATTGCGTGGTTTAGGTATCACATTTATTGTAACCGGATTGATGGGTGTTGCGTTTATGAGTTTCATGGGAATTCAATTGTAAAAAGATAAAAGATTAAGAAATGATATTATTAGCAATTGATAGTACAGTAATCTTTACCAGTATCGCCATCTTCCTTATTGTGGTGCTATTGTTGGTGTCGATATTGCTGTACGCTAAGAAAAAGCTGATGCCTTCTGGCGAAGTAACTATTAATATTAATAGTGGAGAGCGCGAGTTGGTAGTTGAGCCGGGGCAAACATTACTTTCGGCCTTAGGTAGTAACAAAATATTCCTTCCATCGGCTTGTGGTGGAGGTGGTACTTGTGCCATGTGTCGCTGTCAGGTTGAGAGTGGAGCAGGTTCAATCTTGCCAACCGAAACAGGTTATTTTACCCGTAAAGAAGCCATGAACGATTGGCGTTTGGCTTGTCAGGTAAAAGTGAAGGAAGACATGGAGATGGCTATTCCTGCAGAGGTAATGGGCATTAAAAAATGGGAGTGTGAAGTTGTTTCTAACGACGGTCAGGCTACATTTATTAAGGAGTTTGTGGTTAAATTACCTGATGGTGAGATCTTAGACTTTAAATCGGGTGGATACATTCAGATTGATGTGCCTAAGATTGAAGTTGACTTCAAGGATATGATCATTGAAGATGAGTACAAAGGCGAATGGGAAAAATTCGGCATGTACGATCTTAAGATGAAAAACCCTGAAGCGACTTATCGTGCCTACTCTATGGCTAACCACCCTGCTGAAGGAAACATTGTGATGTTGAACATCCGTATTGCTACTCCACCATGGGATCGTGTTGCAGGTAAATTCCAAAACGTAAACCCTGGTATTTGTTCATCTTATATTTTCTCGCGTAAGCCAGGAGATAAGGTAACAGTATCCGGACCATATGGTGAATTCTTTATTAAGGAAACGGAACGTGAGATGATGTTTATTGGTGGTGGTGCTGGTATGGCGCCAATGCGTTCTCACATCTTCCACTTATTCCATACATTGAAAACGGGTCGTAAGGCTACTTTCTGGTATGGTGCGCGTTCGAAGAAAGAGATTTTCTACGAAGATCATTTCCGTGCGATTGAGAAGGAATTCCCGAACTTTAAATTTACAATTGCCCTTTCTGAGCCATTGCCAGAAGATAATTGGGAAGGAGCAACAGGCTTTATCCACCAGGTTATTCATGACGAATACTTAAATAAGCATGAAGAGCCAGAAGATATCGAGTACTACTTATGTGGACCTCCAATGATGAACGATGCAGTAACTAAAATGCTGTACGATCTTGGTGTGCCAGATGAGATGGTTGACTTTGATGATTTCGGATCCTAGCTGAATTTGGCTAGTCCCGACATAGTTTCTCTAAAACTTTGATAAAAGTTTTAGAGAAACTAAGTCGTTGCTGAAGGCAAAAATAATTTCTAATTATTTGGAATAAATATATAAATCCCGCTTCGGCGGGATTTTTTTTGCTCGTTTGTAAAGGGATATGCTCTCGGATATTGTAAATTTGTTCAAACAAAAGAATCTTTAAAATGCGTTTACTTTCATTATTAGCGGTAGTTCTAATATTTACAGCTTGCCAACCGCAAAAGCAATATATCAAAAGCGAAGGCTTAATTTTTGGCACCATTTATCACATTACTTATGAACATCATGAGGATGTATCTGCTGGCATCACTCAAAAGTTGAATGCCTTTGATTGGTCTATGTCGACTTATAAAGATACTTCTGTAATAAGTAAGATCAATAGAAATGAGTCTGCCGATACGGATGTTTATTTCCGAAATGTCTTTAACAAAGCTAAAGAAATAACAGCAGTAACCGAGGGTGCTTTTGATATGACGGTTGCGCCACTGGTTAATGCCTGGGGTTTTGGTTTCTCTAAAAAAGATAGTATTACACCAGAATTGATAGACGCTTTGTTGATGGATGTTGGAATGGATGCGATAAGCTTGGTTGATCAGCAAGTGGTGAAAGAACGTGAAGGAATAATGCTGGATGGAAGTGCCATAGCTAAAGGTTATGCAGTAGATGTTGTTGCCGATTATTTGCAAGCCTTAGGTATTGAAAACTTCATGGTGGAGATTGGTGGAGAAATGCGCGTTGAAGGAAAAAATACGAAAGGTACGTTTTGGAAGGTTGGTATTGATAAACCAATTGATGATCCTGAGGTATTACAGCGCGATTTACAGGAGATCATTAGTGTTTCAGACATTGCCCTTGCTACATCTGGTAACTATCGTAATTTCTATATGAAAGATGGTAAAAAGTATGCACACACTATTAGCCCGTTCACAGGCTATCCTGTCGATCATCAATTACTAGGTGTATCGGTTTTGGCCTCTGACTGCATGAGTGCTGATGCTTATGCCACTGCATTTATGGTATTAGGCGTTGAAAAGAGCATGCAAATTGTAGAAGCAGATGCTAACTTAGAAGCTTATTTTATATCAGCAGGTGAAAATGGCGAAGATTATAAAATAGAAATGAGTGCTGGCTTTGGTAAAGTGATTAGTCAATGAGTTAATTTGAAGATGTGCTAATTTGAAGATGAAATAATTGTCATATTTCCAAATTGAATCATTTTCAAATTAAATTGTTAACAACTAGTTGTATTGCTTTCGTATTCGGTATCTAGTTTAAGTGATTTGAAGGTAATAGCCTGTTTACGAGCCATCTTGTCCTGAGTGGTAGCGCAATAAATGCCTTTGTCATTCAAAGCCTTATTTCCACCGATATGAGAGTTGGGGAACTTGCCATTTTTTTGCAGTAAAATGCGTATCGACATAAGTGCAAAAACAATTCCCATTAAAACTATTGTTAATATTAAAACTGGCCACATAATCTATCTCAATTAAATTCGGTATAAAAGTACTAAAATTTATTATCGAATACTATCTAGAAGCTGTAGAAAGGCTTCCTGATTGCATTCATCAATGGCGGAGTATGCCTTTTTAAGCCATATACAATTACCCGACAGCTTTGACTCTAAATCACGCAATACTTTTTTTGTTGATGATAGCTCAAATACCGAGAGTTTCAGAAGAGCTGGTAAATTTTCTTTTAATACAGCTTTATCATCATCGCTTAAAGTAATATTGTTACTTGTTTTATCACTTACACTTATAGGTAAAGTCAACCAAAAAGTTGCTCCATTACCTTCCGACGAATCCACACCTATTACACCTCCGTGAGCCTCAATTGCCAATTTACAAAATGTTAGCCCTAAGCCCGACGAAGAAATATTTTCATGCTGTTGGCCTTCGCCCTGACCAAAGCGTTCAAAAATAGTTTCTTGCAACTCTTCGGGTATATGATCGCCCGCATTATGAACAGAAATTTTTAGAAAGTCATTATCAAGCTCGTAGCACTTGATAGTTATTGCACTTTTTTCGGGAGCATATTTAACCGCATTGGATAAAATATTAGAGAATACGCGAATCAGCATATTTCCATCTGCTTCCACAGAACAATCGCAGATTTGATCTACATCAAAACTAATATTGCGTGCGCTTAATATATACTTAACTTCCTTCTGAGCACTATCAATAAGGTCTCGTATAATAAGTCGTTGTTTCTCTAAATTAAACGAAGTTGTTTCGTAGCGATAAACATCGAGTACATTGTGTATTAGATTCAGCATTTTATAACCTGAGTATTTGGTGATTTCTACACGTTCGTCTTCAGGTATAATTTCGCTGTTTAAAATGGTTACCAAAGGATTTTTTAGATCATGAATAAGCATTTTGGTCATATCTTCTTTAAATTGCGATAGCTTAATAAGCTTCTGATTTAAAGCTTGTATTTGCTTGTATTTATCCGATAGATGCAGGTTAGCCTTTATGCGAGCAATAAGCTCTATTTTATCGATGGGCTTTCTTATATAATCAACCGCTCCAGCTTCTAATGCTGTGTTTAGGTTATGTGATGAAGTCATAACTCCGGTGCACATAATTACCGGAATATCTTTAGTTTGTTCAATTTTTCGTAACTCCCTAATGAGCTCAATACCATCCATTACAGGCATTTCCCAATCTGTAATAATAATGTCTGGTAATTCGTTTTGCGCAATTATTAAGGCTGTTTGTGCTTGTAAAGCTTGCAGAATATCAAAGGGCTCGTTCGACTCCTCAATATGTTGAACAATCGTTTCAAGGTTACTCGATTGATCATCAACGATTAGAATTTTATAGGTCATGATTACTTTTTTAACTGTCGCACCATAAATATACTACATCCTTTTTTATTTAACGCGATAAGTGCTATCTGCTTTTTGTATATAAACAAGCTTTCTACAATCCTGCCAAATAAGTCTCCAAGCTTCCTTTTTCGAGGTTTAACTTTTTGCGAATTCTATGTCGCTGTGTTTTAATACTGTCGGGCGATTGATTTAATGCTGCCGCAACTTCTTTAATAGGCATACTCAGACGTATAAGCGCACATGTTTTTAACTCCGAAGGTGAGATGTTAGGATGCAATTCAATTAGTTTTTTGAAAAAATTGGCGTGTACTCTAGAAAAAGAAATATCAAAACGTGTCCAATTATCCTCTTCAATTTCTTGTTCTAAATTTGTGTATAGTTCCTTAACCAAATTCTCGGCGATGTGAGGTGTTTTATGAACTTTATTCCCCAAAAGCTTTAGTGTTCGGAGTAGTTTTTGTTTGCTTTCTTGATTCTGAACCAGAGTAATGGCGTTTTCAGTTAACTCTCTATTCCGATGTTCCAACAATTCCTTGTAATATGAGTCCATTCTTAAGGTTGCATTTGTTCGTGCAATAAGTTCGGTGGCATCAACCGGCTTACGAATAAAATCAACTGCTCCAGCATCTAGAGCAGTTTTTAAATCATCGTTGCTAATCATAACACCACTGGCCATAATGATGGGAATATCCTTTAACTCTGGCGAATCCTTAAATCGCTTTATCAACTCAATGCCCGATATATTAGGCATATTCCAATCGGTGATAATTAAGTTTGGAATTTTATTTTTAGCAATTTCAAGGGCATATTTAGGATCAGTTGTTTGAAGCAACTCATACTTCGGAAAAAACTTCTCGTAAATAGATACTATAACTTTGATATTTTCAAAGGCATCATCAACAACTAATATTCTAATCTGTTCCATGGTACTGCCAATTAAATTAAATACTTAGCAACTCATTATACAACTCTTCGTTACCAGCCAATACGGCTTGGTTAAGCTTATCTTTCCATTCTAAAACGGAAGGATCGTTGCTTGTAATCTCAGCAATTACTTTTCGTATTTTACTCACTTCGTAATACTTCAACGTTTTTAGCACCTCAATATACTCAGCAATTAGTTCGGCATTAATGCTTGTTTCAGCAACCACTTTATCTTGGCTTTCATCAGCTAGGTGCTCACTTATTTCAGTATGCGTTTTCTTGAGCGTAAACCAAAAAGCAGAACCATGTTCGCCATCCGATTCAACGCCAATTTTTCCACCATGCCCTTCAATGGCCATCTTACAAAAGGTAAGTCCCAAGCCAGTGGAACGGTTGTAGCCTAAATCTTTCGCTTCTACCTGTCCGAATTTTTCGAATATCTTAAATTGCTGTTTTTTTGGTATACCCCTTCCCGAGTCTTCTACTTTTATTTTAAGGTATTCGCCACCTTCTTCTTTAGCTATCAAATGCACTTTCCCATTGTTGGGCGTGTACTTAATGGCATTGCTCAATAAGTTAATTAACACACGTTCTACAAGGTCATTATCAGCCAGAATTGTTAGATCGGTTCGTATGGTGTTTTCAATGGCGATGTTTTTTTCTTTGGCAGGTAAAATAATTTGGTCGATGGCTTTATTAATCGCTTGTGAAAGAAGGTTTGTTTCCGGCTGTATATTCATCGAGGCATCTTCAAATTTTTGAATATCCAAGATGTTTAGCACCATATTCAACATCTGCATGGCTTGCTGCTTAATTTTTACGTTCGAAGCCTGATTGATTATGGTATTAAGCGGATTCTTCAAGTCGTGTACAATCATACCCGTCATGGTTTCTTTAAAACGATCTAACTCAACTAATTTGCTATTGATGGTCTCAATCTCTTCTTTCTGCTGAGCCAATACTGCATTAGCACGTCGTTTTTGAAGCAAACCTCTAAAAATGATAACAGCCAAAATCAAAAGGATAGAAGCCCCAATAAGTAAAACATTTCGAAGCTTTTTCTCTTGTTCCAAATGTAGATCCTGAGCGGCAATTGTTTGTTCTTGAAGCTGAATTTGCACCTCTTTTTTCTCGGTTTGATAGCGTGTGGCGATCTCTTCCATGGCCTCCGCTTTTTCTTTGTTATAAAGGGTTTCTTTAATCTCCATGCGCATTTGTGCATACTGATAGGCCGCTTTATACTCACCTTTAAGCCCATGAGCTTCCATTAAGCCCTCTAAGATAGAAATGCGTTTAAACGGTTGTTCTATCGAATCGGTTGCTTGGAGTGCCGTGCGCCCCATGTCGATGCTTTTCTGAAGGTGTTTGCTCGCCTTCGTTAAATCGTACTCATGCAAATGCCAATACGCCATACTGGTGGCAGATGTGGCAACGTTTGGGTAATCGTTCAGCTCCAAACCAATATTAAGTCCTTTCTCATGAAAATCATAGGCTATTCGTCGATCAAGACTGTCGTACACCATGCCAATGTTACTATAGGCTCTACCCAATTGTAAACGGTTACCGTTTTTTTCACAGTAGTCAAATACTTTGGTGTAAAATTCGAGCGCTTTGGTATAGTTACCCGCTTTTTTATAGGTTATTCCCAGGTTGGTGTTGCAAGCATCAATACCATATTCGTCGCCTAGCTCTTTAAATATTTCCAAAGCCTCTTCGTAAGCTTTAATGGCACTTTCCTCTTGGAACGAAACTCGATGGATGCTTCCAATACTTAAGTAGCAAATAGCAATTCCTTTTTTGTCGTTCATCGATTCAAATACGGACAATGCATCGTAGTAGCCTTGTACGGCTTTTGCAAAAGCACCTTGGCGACGGTGAATGAGCCCTATGTTAAGGTTAGCTTTGGCTTGCTGAAGCGTATCGTTGATAAGTGCTGAGTATTCTTTTCCAGTGGTGTAATAGTCGATGGCCTCGTCGTAGTTGTACAAATCAAACATCATGGAGCCTAATTGGTGGTAACAATAGGCTTGCTTTACTAGATAGACAGAATCTTTACTCTGGTCATTAAGGGCGTTTAAAATATTCAGACTGCTTAAATAGTTGTCCGCCGCTGTTTCGAATTCTTTCTGTTCTTCATATTCATCAGCCAGCTCAATGTATAATTGGGCTTTCTTAAATTGTTTCTGATCTGATGAGGAATTACCCAACTCTTCAATCAACACATTAAGGCTGTCGAAGGTGTTTTGCTGTGCAAAGGGCGACATGCAAAAGATAAATAGTGCAATAAGAATACCAGTGCGCTTCATATTTTCTATTTGTGTTTATTTGGTAATAAGGTAAAGATACTAATTGTTCAATAGTGGCATAATAAGATAAACATCAAAGAAATACCATTTGTTTCTCACGGCCTCCATTCTATGCATAACAGGTGAAAAAACAACCTCTAAATATACGCTGTAATATTACCATGCTTGGTGCAAAATAGTAAGCAAAAAGTTACCAATGCAGTTTTAACAATTAATAATTATTCATGCATCTATTCGAATATTTTCATCAACTTGCTCTATTTTTGTAGTTAATAGAAAATAGCATAATATCGCCTAATTAAACGAAGATGCATTGAAATAACAATAGAGCGATGCATTATTAAACAAATCAAGTTTTCTGAAAACAAACTTACGATCTCATATGTTTGATTAGTGCCCAAAATAATTAACGAAGGTCAAACCTTTGTTAATTAAGAAATTGATTACTGTAACAAATTGAAATTCGATTATATGTCTGTGAAAGGAGCTGAATTGAGCTTTGAAGATTTTAAGAAAGAAGTAAACGAAGATTATAAAATAGCTTGTGTAAGTCGTAACATGAGTTTGTTAGCCCGCAAAGAAGTGCTGGGAGGTAAGGCAAAGTTTGGTATTTTTGGCGATGGAAAAGAGATTCCACAAATTGCCATGGCCAAGCAATTTAAAAAAGGAGATTGGCGCTCGGGATATTACCGCGATCAGACTTTTATTTTGGCCGCCGGCATGACAACGCCAAAGGAGTTTTTTGCTTTATTATATGGTGAAACACGCACCGAGTTAAACCCTGATAATGGTGGTCGCTCGTTTAATAATCACTTTGGAACGCGCACTATAGATGAAAAAGGTAATTGGAAGCGTATTTCAGAAATGAAATGTACGGCTTCTGATATTTCTCCAACAGCTGGACAGATGCCCCGTTTGGTTGGTTTGGCTATGGCTTCTAAACTGTATCGTAACAATCCTGGATTAGCTGATTTTACTGAGTTTAGCAATGGAGGTAACGAGGTGGCTTTTGGAACCATAGGAGATGCCAGTACATCGGAGGGACACTTTTTTGAAACTTTGAATGCTGCAGGTGTACTACAAATACCAATGGCTGTTTCTGTATGGGACGATGGTTATGGCATATCTGTTCCTAAAAAGTTTCAAACAACAAAAGAAAGCATTAGTAAAGCGATGAAGGGCTTTGAGAAAGGGCCTAAGGATACTACTGGTATGCTTATCTACAATGCGAAAGGTTGGGATTATGCTGGTCTTTGTCAGATGTACGAGGAAGGCATTAAAAAATGTCGTGAGCAACATGTACCAGTTTTATTTCATGTTGAGGATCTGACACAGCCAGTTGGGCATTCTACAAGTGGGTCGCACGAGCGTTATAAAAGCAAAGAACGACTTGAGTGGGAAAAAGAATACGATGGTTTGGCGCAGATGCGTAAGTGGATGATAGAAAGCAATCTGGCTACAGATGAGGAGTTAGTGAAAGTTGAAGGAGAAGCTCTAAAAGAAGTGAGGGCGGCTCAAAAGGAAGCTTACACCGAATTTAATGACGCCTTTAAGACTGAACGTCGAGAGCTTTTGGATATTATTACACGTAAGGACTGTGTCTGTAACGACATCAAGCAAGCTGAGATTGATAAAATAGTTGCTGGCTTAAAAGCATCATTAGCCTTGAGTCGCAAAGAAATATTAAGTGCTGCTCGAAAGGTGTTGCGCTACTTTTGTTCGGCCTGTACCAAGCCGAGTAGTATGAAAGTAGAGCTGAAGGCTTGGGTGAAAAAATACAGCGAACAAGGTCGTGAGGATTATAGCGCGTGGTTGTATAGTGAGGATGAATATTCTGCTCTAAAGGTGCCGGTTGTTAAACCAGCTTTCGACAAGAATGTGGTGAACGTACCGGGCAGGGAGATTCTTCGTGACAACTTCGATTATATTTTTGAGCATAATCCAAAGGTGGTGACTTTTGGTGAAGATACTGGATTTCTTGGAGGCGTAAATCAAACGCTTGAAGGCATGCAAGCTAAATATGGTGAGCTCCGCATTCGTGATACGGGTATTCGCGAAACGACTATAATGGGTAAAGGCATTGGAATGGCATTGCGTGGATTACGTCCAATCGCTGAGATTCAATATTTTGACTATCTCTTGTATGCTTTGCAAACCATGAGTGATGATTTGGCAACAACCCGTTATCGTACTAAGAATGGTCAGAAAGCCCCTGTTATTGTAAGAACCAGAGGCCATCGCTTAGAAGGAATCTGGCACAGTGGCTCTCCTCTTAGCATGGTTATTAATTCCATCCGTGGAATATATGTTTGTGTGCCTCGCGATATGACGCGTGCAGCAGGTTTCTATAATACACTTTTAGCGGGTGATGATCCAGCTTTAGTTATTGAGCCTTTAAATGGTTACCGCTTGCGCGAACCGCAACCAAATAACATTGGTGAGTTTAATATACCTTTAGGCGTGCCTGAAATTATCTCTGAAGGTAATGATGTTACACTGGTGACCTATGGATCATGTGTACGTATTGCTCAGGAAGCTGTGAAGCAATTAAAAGAAATTGGAGTGTCGGTTGAATTGATTGACGTACAGACTTTATTACCTTTTGATATACATGGAATAATTGGCGAATCGGTTAAGAAAACCAATCGGGTTGTATTCTTCGATGAAGATGTGCCGGGTGGGGCTACAGCCTTTATGATGCATAAAGTGGTTGAAGAGCAAAAAGCTTTCTATAACCTAGATGCTGCTCCTCGAACTATTACAGCTAAGGATCATCGGCCAGCCTATGGTACCGATGGTGATTATTTTAGTAATCCGAATGCTGAGGATGTGTATGAGTGTATTTATGAAATAATGGCGGAGTCAGATCCGAAGAAATTTCCAGCGATATATTAAAGAAAAAAGCTGAGGGTGTCCAAAAAGTAAGCTCGCTCATCGAGCGTAGTCGAGATGAAATTTTATTAATTCTGATTATCAACTAATAATCACTTCGACTTAGCTCAGTGAACGGATGCTTTCAGAGTTTTTGGTCATCCTCAGTATAATAAGTATAGACCGTGTTAAAGATTGCCAAATTTATTCCATGGTACTATGTTTGCCACACTTCTTTTTTGCTCTTGATTTCCACCGTATACCAGATATTTCTCAATACGCTCATCCTTTGCAATATTTTCAAAAAAGAGTAGCCCTTTAAATAAATCGGACATAATGGTTTGTGTTGACTTTAGCTCATATGCTTTTAGGTGATTAGTTTCGTCAGTTATAAAGTCTACTTCGTGCCCTCCAGAATCCCTCCAAAACCAAGTATCATGAAAAGTATCGTTATGATACATTTGTTTGTGATATTCTGCGATCATCATGTTTTCAAATAAGATACCTTTTAATGGGTGTGTGTGCACTTGCTCAGAAGAATGTATTTTAAGTAGGTGGCACAATAATCCGGTATCGTAAAAATAGAGTTTAGGTGTTTTTACGATTCTTTTTTTGAAATTTTTATAATAAGGATTTAAAGTAAAAACAATATAACTGTGCTCTAAGGCCGATAGCCATGATTTTGCTGTTGGTTGAGTGATGTCACATTCATTGGCAATGTTGTTAAGGTTTAATAACTGTCCGGCTCTAGTGGCACATAATGCAATAAAGCGTTTAAATGCCCGCATGTTTCTAATGGATACAAGTTCGCTAACATCTCTTAGTAAATAGGTTTGAATGTAGTTGGAATAAAATGTGCGAGAGGGAATGTTTCGATCATAAATAGCAGGGTAGTAACCTTTAATTGAGTTGTATAGATAATCTTCATTTAATAGGTTTTCTTTTTTTAACTCTGAATGATCAAATGGAAATAACTTTAATATAGCAACACGTCCGGCTAAGCTTTGTGTAATTTTTTCCATCAAATGAAAGTTTTGAGAGCCAGATAAGATAAATTGTCCCATCGTACCACTTTCATCTACCAATGTTTGGATGTATGAAAATAATGAAGGTACCCGCTGAACCTCATCAAGTATGACTTTTGATGAGAATTGTGCTAAAAATGCATTTGGATCACTTTCTGCAAAATGTCTGTTGTCCGGGTTTTCAAGGTTAATATAGCGATAGTCGGCAAAGGCATTTTTTAGCACGGTTGTTTTACCAGCTTGTCTTGGACCCGTAAGCGCAATTACCGGGTATTTACTCAGCATGTTTCGAATCGATGCGGCTATTTTTCTTTTAATTACCATACTTTAGTAAAAGTATATAAAATGAGGATATTAGACAAGCGAATTTTGAAATTACATAAACTAAATTTTGAAATTACACAAATTTAATTTTGAAATTGCGAGTTCACAAATAAGTAGTACACTATGTGCTTATCTAATGTTGGTGAGAAGTATGAAAGTTATATCGGTTCCGAATTACTCGGGATAATTAGCAAAATGGCTTATAGCGCATTTTGTAATACATTTGGTATTATACTCTTTTTCCCATCAACTTTATCACCATAAACAAAGCTCCGAAACACAATAGATAGGATATCCATATCGGAAATCCGAACGCGGTCGGAATGGTGCCGCCTAGTATGGCGATTAGAGCGACAGTTATTGCATATGGCATTTGTGTTCGCACGTGATGAATGTGGTTACATGAGCAGGCAAGTGAACTTAATATGGTTGTGTCAGATATTGGAGAGCAGTGATCTCCAAGCACAGATCCTGCTAATACGCAGGACACCACATTGTAGAATATGGCATTTATTTCGGCTGAACCCAAACCAGCTTCCTGTCCGATTTTATAGACTGCTGGTAACATCAATGGGTATATAATGGCCATGGTTCCCCAGCTTGAACCTGTGCTGAATGCTATGAACGCTGAAAATAAAAAAGTCAGTGCTGGAATAAACATCGGATTTATTTCAATGCCAACTAAAATGTTGGTTATGAAATCAGCCGTATGCAGGTGTTTTGTTAAAAGAGCTAAGGACCATGCCAATGAAAGAATCAGTAGCGCATGAAACATGGTTTTAAAACCATTGATAAGTCCTTCTATGCTTTCCTTCAAGGATAAAAGGCGTTGAGCCGAAGTAAGAACGAGTGCTGCAAAAACACCTGCTAACGAAGACCATATTAAAGCGGTAAAAATATCTGCATTGCCAATGGTTTGTGACAGTTTACCTGTAAAAGAATAGGAATGACTGTTCCAAACACTATCTTCCCATCCAGTATAAATTAAGCCACTAATGGTGCCAATAATAACAACTAAAACGGGAATTAGCGCATTAAACCATCGAGCTTGAATGTTATCGGATACCGAAAGCTCTTTCATTATTTGCGGACTGTGTTGTTTATCCGATTTATTAAATGAAAGCTTGTTTTGTACAGCTTGCTTCTCCGATTTTAACATTGGGCCAAAATCGCGTCTTTGCCAAATAAGTATCCCAACAAATGCAAGTGTTAGAATGGGATAAAACGAATACTTGAGGGATTGTAGAAAAACAGCATAGGCCGTTGTTTGTAGCCCAATGCTGGTGATACCTTCTTGAATGTAACTTAATTCAGCACCAATCCATGTTGTAATAAATGCAATAGCCGCGATTGGGGCAGATGTTGAATCAACAATGTAAGCTAATTTTTCGCGCGATATTTTTAATTTGTCAGTTACCGGTCGCATAGTATTACCAACTACTAGGGTGTTGGCATAATCATCAAAGAATATTAACAAACCCATCAGATAAGTTATGAATTGACCCGATCGTCTGCTTTTGGCATATTTTGATAGAATATTTACAATGCCTTTCATGCCTCCATTCATCGAGATGAGCGTCACCATTCCTCCAATCAACATGCAAAAAATAATGATTGATAAATGATCTTTATCCAATAAAGCATGCATTAGGTAGGTATCAACAACGGCAAAACCACCCTTAGCTATCGCAATAAAAAAGTTGGCACCCGCGTATTTAAATAGGCAAGCACTCCCAAATAACAGGCCTACAAAAAGCGATGAAAAAACCTCTTTAGTTAGTAAAGCCATAATAATGGCGATAAGAGGCGGTAGAATTGATAGCCACAAAGGAATGGGATTTATTTTCTTTTGTGTAATAACATGGGTGTCGATGAGTTGGATTTCTGATTTTTGTTCAAATACATGATCAACAAATAGGCCTTTTTCATCCTCATTTAAATCAATTCGAACACCATTTATTAAGAGTTGTGGTGTGAATTTTTCATTTACCGTACCTTCTAAGCGTATTTCGGTTTTCAAACCTTTCATTACAGCAGGAGGAAGCTTGATCTCTAGTTTTTTGTTATGTGCGAAACCTGAGAAGGAAAGGCTACTTACAAGGGTAAATGTTAATAGAAATAGAAACCGGGCTTTACTGAATTTTAGCATAGAAAATTGAGATAATGTATTACAAGAAACATTCAATTTATAAAAGAATCAAAGAAATTTAATAATTAATTTAGGTCAAGGTATTGATGGAAAGCAGAATAATTTGTAAATTAATGTTAAAATTAAGGTGTTTGAACATATTTAAGATATCTGATGTTCAATTCTTAGCGGGGGCTTGTAAGCAATAATCTTAATTTTCTGATAATAGAATAAGGAGGAATTGGGAATGAAAAGTTTAGATTTTAATATTTTTGATACACACCTTCCAAAGCTTAAACCGGCTAAAGGAAGGATATTGATTGCGGAACCGTTTTTGCAAGGACCGTATTTTAATCGTTCCATTATTATCATAACTGAACATGGTGAAGATGGAGCCGTTGGTTTTGTTTTGAATAAGTCATCAGATTTATATCCCGATGAGGTGATTGAAGATTTATTTAACTTTAAAGGAGAGATGTTTATTGGAGGACCGGTTTCATCAAACACCTTACATTTTTTACATACGCTAGGAGATAAGGTGCCAGATTCAGTGCAGATTAGTGATAAGTTGTATTGGGGTGGCGATTTTGAAAAAATCAAAGAATTAATTAATTCAGGATTGGCCGACTATAAGGATGTGAAGTTTTTTGCAGGTTATTCTGGTTGGTCTCCTGGCCAACTCGAAGAAGAGATTGAATCAAACTCATGGATCGTATCAAATTTAGACGACGATGTAATTATGAATTGTGAAATTGATGATTTCTGGCGACTATCCATGGAAAGTCTTGGTGACATACACAAAGTATGGACTAATTTCCCTGAGAATCCATCAAATAATTAGTGACATGCTCGTTTAGTAAAAGGTTTAGTTTTTTGCTAAGCTGGCAAAAGTAACGTTTTTGTTGAATGCCCACCACCCATTGAATTCCTTGAATAGCATTGCTTAAAAATAGTTCGTCCGCCGCTAATAGCTCATCCAACGAAGCGCCAGCTACTTCTTGTACTTGCCAGTCTGCTTGCTTCATTATTTCAATTAATTGAGCGCGCATAATACCTTCAACACATCCCGATGTTCTGGATGGCGTATAAACTACCTGATCTTTTATCCAATATAGATTCGATGCTAAACTTTCAATTATCAAATTCTGATCGTTCACAATTAAAACATCATCAAGATTCTGTTCCTTTTTATACAAGCCTGCCATTACAAACAAAAGCGAGTTGGCCGATTTGAAACGAGAAAAGCGCGTTGTCGGTTTTTTATCTTCTTTATATACGTCAAGAAGAATGCCTTTGCTATTTAAAGTGTAGTTATTTGTATTTAAAGGCGTAGCCTCAATTAGGTAATTGGTGTTGTTTCCCTCTGGTGTGTATAAACCACCATCTTCTCTGAAAACAGTTAGGCGTATTCGGGCATCTCCAAAAATCCTATTTTTACTTATTAAGGACGAAATTTGCGAATTAAGTACATCAAGAGGAGGTAGGCTATGGCAGTTCATTTTAAGCTGCGCCATCGCGTTTAATAAGCGTCTGTAGTGATCTTCAAAAAATAGGGCTTCTTGCTGTATGCAGCGAATGGTTTCAAAAATGGCATCGCCGTATCTGAAGGCTCTGTTCGAAGCAGAGATGACAGGTTCGTCAGCCTTTATTTTAAGGCCATTCAGGCAAATGTATTGTTGCTTATTCATTTGCTTGGTTTAAGATAGATTTACAGGCTGGTATTATGGATGCATTAGCTTCAATTTTAAAACATTGTTTCAATCCAGCCGATTTTCCTGCTTCAATATCACGAGGTGAGTCTCCAATTAAAAAGGATTTATTTACATCGATTTGATGTTCTTCAATGGCACGAAGAATCATTCCTGGTTTTGGTTTTCTGCACTCGCATTCTGATACACTATTGTGATGTGGGCAATAGTAGATAGCCGTTAGTTCAATGTTGTTTTTTTGAAGCTCATCCTGCAAATAAGCATGCACCTTCTTAACATCATCTTCCGAATATTCTCCCTTAGCAACACCACCTTGATTGGTCACAATAATGAGTTTGTAAGCGCCATCAATAAGGCTTCTTAAACCTTCGAAAACATCCTTGTTTATTTTAAAGTCCTCAGGTCTAAAAATATAATAATGCCCTTCATCATTATTAATTACACCATCACGATCGATAAAAACGGCTTTGTGCATATTTATGAATTTAGAAGATGGCTAATAACTCCTGAAAGAAGCGAGTCAACAACGAAGGATTAAAAATAACAGGAAAAAACATCCCATAAACAGCTCCCCAAAAGTGCGCGTCGTGGCCAATGTTATCCATGTTTCGTTTCGACATTATTCGGGAATAAATCAAGTAACCTACTCCCAATAATATGCCTGGAACGGGGATGAAATAAAGATAAATAATTCCGTATGGATCGTATAAAATGCTTGCAAAAACTAAGGCAGAAACAGCGCCTGATGCACCAATGGCATTGTAGTAATAATTATCTTTCTCCTTCATGTACGAGTACAGACTTGAAATAACAAGTGCAGATAGGAAAAAGAATAAAAACACGATGCTACTATTGCCAGGTAAGCTTTGCTGAAAATAATATATAACCGACCTTCCGAATGACCAAAGGACAAACATGTTGATTAATAAATGTCCCCAGCTTCCATGAAAGAAACCATGACTAATTAAACGGATGTATTCCTTTTTGTGCTTAATCTGATAGGCGTTAAATCGGTATTTGTGAATTAACTCCAGTTGGCTAAAACCTGCTATACTCAGTGCGCATACAACTATGATGATGATGATTGAAATATCCATTCTATTATTTATAAGATTAACGATTAGAGATTAAGGATTAATCAATTTATATAATCTCTTATCACTAATCATTTATCGTGTTTAGTGCATTATTTTAAAAACAAGTTCTTTCAATAGTTCACCTGGTTCGGTGGTTGAGCTATTGAAACCTTTCGACTTCATGTCGTATTCTCTTAGCAGGCTAATTACTTGTATTACTTTTTTCGCCGGATAATGACGCGCTCCAGTGGTATAATCCTGTACAAAAAACGGATTTATCTTAAGGGCTGATGCCACACTGTGCTTCGACTTATCTGGCAGATAATAGTATGAAAGTAGCTTTTGAAAACAAGAGAAAAGCGTAACCGTGGTTACTTGTATCGGGTAAGCTTTGGGATTTCTACCAAAGGCCAGAATTATTTTATTGGCCTTGGATACATCTTTGGCAAGCACTGCTTTTTGTAATTCAAAATTGTTATAGTCTTTACTTACTCCAATGTTTTTTTCAATATGTGCTGAAGTAATTTGTTTAACCGACGCACCAATTGCCAATTCCAACTTATCTAATTCGTGTGTGATTTTTGATAAGTCAGTTCCTAAAAACTCAGCCAAAAGTGCAGATGCTTTGGCATCAATGGTTTTACCTTTCGACTGTAAATAACTATTAACCCACTTTGGTACTTCGTAATCGCGCAGTTTTTTCGATTCAAATAGAATGCCGTTTTTCGCGATGCTTTTATAGAGTTTTTTCCGCTTATCAAGTGTTTTGTATCGATAGTTGATAACTAAAACAGTTGAATTAAGCGGATTTTCACTATAAACCAAAAGATCTTCTATGCGCGCAATGTTTTGAGCTTCCTTTACAATAATAACCTGGTGTTGCGCCATCATTGGATAACGGCGCGCAGCCATGATTACATCTTCGGCTTCTATATCCTTACCATACAATGTGGTTTGGTTGAAGCCTTTTTCCTCTTCACTTAGTACATTATTGGAAATATAATTGGTGATTTCATCAATATAATATCCCTCATCGCCCATCAAAAAATAGATGGGCTTGTACTTCTTCTGTTTTAAATCTTGTATTATCTGCTCAAAAGTCATTCTAATAGTTTGTTAGTCCCGATAGCTATCGGGATAGGCAGTAGACAGAAGCTAAATGAAATAATTCTGCTAACTATTTTGTAAACCTTAGCAAAGGCTATTCTCCAATTTTTGTTTAGCACAAAGCGCAGCTTCCTTAGTCTTAATGATTAGTTGTCAAACTTAAGGTGTTTCACCGATTTACCATTGTTCTGAATTGTGCCCATTGCTTTGATTCCGATTTTCAAATGTTCATGCACATAATTCTCAGTCACAACTTTGTCACTTTCGTCTGTTTTAACACCTGTTGAGATCATTGGTTGATCAGAAACTAATAATAAGGCGCCAGTTGGAATCATATTGCAAAAACCAACGGTAAAGATAGTAGCCGTTTCCATATCAATGGCCATGGCACGGGTCTTGCCAAGATATTTCTTGAAGCGCTCATCGTATTCCCAAACACGCTTATTGGTTGTAAATACGGTACCTGTCCAATAGTCACGTTCCTTATCACGGATGGTACTGGAAACCGCACGTTGTAAGCTAAATGCTGGTAGGGCAGGTACTTCAGGTGGTAAATAGTCATCAGAGGTACCGTCGCTTCTGATAGCTGCAATTGGTAAAACTAAATCACCTAATTTGTTTTTCTTTTTCAAGCCACCACATTTACCTAAAAACAATACCGCTTTGGGCATAATGGCACTTAGTAAGTCCATCATGGTAGCTGCATTGGGACTTCCCATTCCAAAGTTGATAATGGTTATGCCATTGGCCGAACAGTTTGGCATATTACCACCTTGACCCACTATAGGTGCATCGTACCATTCTGAGAATAATTCAACGTAATGGTTGAAGTTGGTAAGTAGGATGTAGTCGTCAAAATCTTCAAGCTTTCTTCCTGTATAACGGGGTAGCCAGTTATCAACAATCTCTTTTTTTGTTTTCATAGGCATTGAATTAAAAGATGTGATTATGGATTTTCTTCAGGTAAGGTGTGTTGTTCCTGATGAAGAAAAACCAGGGATTTTTTATTTTGGTCTGCTAAGGTAACTTTTTCTCTCTAATTTGATTTACTTTGTTCAAAAAAAGGCGTTGATGCAAAAGCTTAATCTTCCAATTTGTCAGTTCAGACTAAAGGAACAAGGGAATAAGAAACAAATATTTGATGCCGTTCGAAAAAAGTTTGTCGCACTAACACCTGAAGAGTGGGTACGTCAGCACTTTGTTCACTTCCTAATATCACAGCAAAAAATTTCTGCAGGACATATAGCTATTGAATTACCAGTTAATGTGAATGGTTTGAGTCAGCGTGCGGACATTGTGGTACATGATAGACAAGGAAGAGCAGCTATGATTATTGAATGCAAAGCTCCATCGGTTGCAATTAATAAGGCTGTTTTTGATCAGGCTGCCAGATATAATATGCCCTTAAGAGTACAATACATGTTGGTTACAAATGGCCTGCAGCATTTTTGTGCAGAATTAACCGGAGACAAAGGTCAGTATCAATTGTTGAGTAAGATTCCTGATGTGGATGATATTAATGCTTCTTCCTGATTAGCTGGTAGAGGTGCTCATCAACGAAGCCATTTTTCGTTTTCTGCCAGGCTTTTTTTGTGCCTGCTAAGTTGAATCCTACTTTCTCAAATAAGGCAATGCTTGCAAGGTTATTAGACGAAATATTCGCGTATAGTTGATTTAATCCAAGGTTGTTGAAACAGTAGTCTGCAAATAACTGAAGTGCCTCAGCTGCATATCCTTTTTCTCTTTGTTTAGAATGGATTACTATACCCACCCCCGCACGTTGATGGAAACCATCAAAGTCGAACAGGTCAATCATGCCCACAGCTTCTTTGCTTTCTTCAAGTTCAATGATCAGACGTAATTGCTTAGTTTGAAAAACGTCTAGTTGTGCTTGTTCAATGTATTTTACAAGTTGGTGCTTAGAAAAAGGGGTGAGCGTATTGCTCACCTCCCATAATTCCATGTTATTTTCCCATTGATATAGTAGATCGATATCTTCGGGTTCAAGAGCTCTTAATATAAGCTCATCGTTTTTCATTAATTCTTTGTTTCGCTAGGTTTAACCATATCATCATATTGCTTGATGTCTCTGATGAAGGCATCTTGCCATTGCTCCGTGTCTAATACTTTTTGTTTGGCTTTGAGGGTAGATTTATAACCTTTAATGATGCTATAAGCATATCGGAACCAGCCATCCTTACAATCGTACTCCTTGATCAAGTTGTGCTCTAATCCCTCAAATATATCAAATGAGCCTAATTGTTTTTTAGACGAAAGAATTTGAACAGTATAATAAGGTATACCATCGCTGACATCAAGTGCAGTCATGTCAGTTTGGCCTGGAGCTTCTTTGTCTTCAGCTTTTGCTGCCAATAAATAAGTCAGCTCGGTTGGTTCAAGAGTAGTTGTTTTGGTGCTTTTCTTATAAGCCATTTCACGTTCAACATTCACTTTTGTCTCCACTGCTTCATAACCTTCTCCAGCAAATCTTACTTTGTACGATTCTTCAGCTTCAAGTATTAATACATAATTACCTGTACCTGGATGAGGTCTGTATTCGCCAACGGCTTCGTCAGTTGATAATTTAGTGACAAAAATACGTACATTTTCCAGTGGTGCATCACCTTCGCTAGTTACTTGTCCCTTAAATACAGCCAAGCGATTAATTTCCGGCTCCTCATATTCAATTAAATATAAGTCAGAACCACCTAGGTTATCTTCGTAGCCCGAAGAAGCATAATAAGCTATGTTCTGAGTTGCTGTTGGTACAAAGAAGAAGTCATCATCAGGCGTATTAATTGGATAACCCATATTGGTTGGGGCAGTCCAAGTATCATCTTCGAGTAATTGAGTATAGAAAATGTCGAATTTACCCATGCTATTATGTCCTTCTGAACTAAAATATAAAGTACGTCCATCAGGGTGGATGATTGGTGTGTCATCATCGTATGGCGTATTTAAACTTTCCAGGTTTTCGGCTTTTCCCCATTCTCCATTTGGTAAGCGACGAACGCGATAAATATCTTTCCCACCTATGCCTCCTTCACGATTACTTGTGAAATATAGTGTTGATTTATCCGGAGAAATAGAAGCATGCGTTTCGTTGTAACGAGAATTGATCGGAGCCGGAAGTTTTACTGGTTCTCCCCAATTGCTTCCATCATTCATGCTTACATATAGGTTTGAGCCATTAATGTCGTTTCTGAAGATATACAATTCGGTTTCGTCAGATGATAAGCAAACGCCAGCCTCGTGTCCCGGTTTGCGAAACAGTTCTTTCGATGACTTGGCTTTTGTCCAGGCTTCATCTTTAATTACCGAAGAATAAATGCGTTCGGCATATTGCCCATTTGGAAGTAATTCGCTGTAGCTCGATGCTCTTTTTGATGTAAACATTAATAAAGATTCATCCGCAGAAATCAACGGACTGTGATCGTCATATTTTGAATTAATATCAGCACCAAGATTATGAACTTCTAATTTGACTGGCTTGGCCATTAGTTCGATGGCATTTTCGCAGATTTCAATTTGACGACGCGCACCATTAATTAAAGGTTCGTCTTCATTACCCAATTGACTGATTAATTCCTCGTAGGTTTTAATGGCTTCTTCCGGTTTGGTGAGTAATTGCTCTGCTTCACCAATCATCATTTGAACATCTACTCCAAGATCGCTGATTTTCTCTTCTCCCTCAAGGCCAGTGTAGATTTTTTGAAGATTAACGATTGCCTCTTCATATTGCTGCGCATTTAATTGGCAGAATCCAAGGTTATAAAGGATATTGATATTTTCAGGATCGTTGACTAAAAGTTCTGAGAATATATCAATGGCCTCGCCGTATGCTTCGTCCTGGAAAAGTCCAACTGCTTCCTTAAATTTTTTATTGTCTTCGCGTGTTGTGGATTGTGCCTTTGTTATTTGGGCAACAAAAAGCACTGCTAATGCTGTAATAAGTATTCGTTTTATCATACCGGGTTGGCTATTTATATGACTTTTTTTAATAATATCTCGCAAAATAATTAATTATGATCTTTTTATAACAATCTCTTGCTTGTTTTTGATGAAAACAAGCTTTCCATCGCTTAGTCTTTCATTTTGTTGTTCTCAACTATTATCGGATCAAGGTATGTGGCATTGCCTTGGCTCGAGTAATCTAATCGGCCCGAAACCTTAAATGATTTAGTGAGTGTTACTTTGTTAAACGTTTCTATGGTCATTTTGTATTCAACGCCTGTTGGCACAATTAATACATATTTACCATTCTCAGGATGTGGTCGATAGTAACCTATTTCTTCACCTGTATCAGCCTTGCTAAGTGTAATTCTCGATTCGTGAGAGGGCAATCCTTCTTCTGTAAAAATAAAACCTGCTACAACGGATAAAGTGCGTTCGTCGGTTTCTGGAAATTCAATGAGGTAGATGTCTGACCGACCAAATCCGCCAGCACGTTCCGAAGCAAAATAAACACGTTGTCCATCGCTTGTTGGGCTGTAGAAAAGATCATCGGCAGGCGTGTTAATGGGGTAACCAATGTTTTGTGGTTCACTCCATTTTTTGTCTTCTTCGTTCAGTATTTTTGATTTGAAGATGTCGTATCCTCCCATTGATTTGTGACCCATCGAGGCGAAAAATAAAGTTCTTTCATCATGCGATAAAAATGGACTTTCTTCATTTTCAACCGTATTGATAGTTGGTCCGGCATTCATTACTTTTCCCCACTGACCATTAGGTAGTTTTCTGCTTATGTAGATGTCGCTTCCACCAAATCCTTTTGGCCGATCACTGGCAAAAACCAAAGTATTACCATCGTACGAAAGTGAACCATGCGTTTCGGCATGATCGGTATTTATTGGTTTTGGAAATTTCTCGGGCGTACTCCATCCATCCTTTGTGTAATTCGAGAAATACAAGTTACCCGATAAACCATCATTACGATAAATAATAAGTGTACGTCCATCTGCGCTTAAACTACAGGTGGCATCGTTCCCATCTGTATTAATTTTTGCGCCAATATTCATGGCCGGTATCCATTTGCCCTCACGCCAGATAGCTTGATGAATATCTTCATAAAACAGGCCGTCTCCTGAGGTGTAACTTCCTGTTCCTTGTCGGTTTGATGTGAAAACAATAGTTGATTCATCAGCCGAAATTACGGGGCTATGTTCATCGTATTCACTGTTTATGGCTTGTCCGAGGTTACTAATTCTAAAGTCAACTGCATTCTTTTTTAATTCGATGGCGTTTTCGTTGTAAGCTATTTCCTGTTCAATTTGCTTGAGTAAGGATTTTTGCTTTGCCGGAATCATATCTTTCAATCGCATCAACTCTTCAAGTGCTTCTTCGAAACGATAGTTGAGATGATAGGCTTGCGCCAAATAAAAACGTGTTTCTATGGCCTTATCATTTTTGCGATCATCAAGCGAATAGTAGTTTTTTGCTATCTCAAGATGTGGAATCGCATCGTCTGTTTTGTAATCAATGTTCAACAAGCATAAACCATATTGCATACTTAAGTAGGGATCATCAGGAAATTGTAGAAGTAAATCTTTCAGTTGCTGAGCAGCTTCTGAATAATTATCAAGCTGAATGTTATTTGAAATACTCAAAAGCTCCTTTCGGCCAGGCTTATTTTTTTGAGCCTGTACAAGTTGACTTGATAATACTAATGCAAAAATAAATACAACTACTTTCATAGATATTTTTAGGCTGATAATTATTTGGCAATCGGATTTAAACTGCTACAAGTTAGTAAATAAATTACGAATACGGAATTGCATTTTTTCAAGTCGTATGATGCTTATTTGCTTGAAGTCTTCCTGAGGCCAGGATGTTTGAACCAAAAATAGATAAGTGATTGTAGATGTTTTATTAATAGTGGCAGCTGTTTGAGTTTGTACGATCTTCTTTGATAGTTATGTGTCATATTTATGCTTGGAATACAAATAACTCTATAGTGGGCTTGATGTATTCGCACGCATAAATCGGCATCTTCTGGTCCATAAAAAATGGTTTCGTCTAATAAACCAACTTTATCAAATAATTCCTTTCGAATTAATTGAACAGCACCAATTAAATAATCGGGTTCGTAAGGTTCCTTCTTATTTATAAAATCAGAGTATGGGTTGTTGATACTTTTACCTAATAGTTTACTGATTATTCTCCTAGTCTTAACCAGTATTGAAGGAAAGGGTAAACCATTGTACTGGATGGTATCGTCGGGATTTAATAATTGTGGAGCGATCATTCCAATTGTGCTGTCATGAGAAATGCGCCTTATCAATTTGTCTAAGGATAATGGGTGCATCACAACATCGTCATCAAGGATTAACAGAAAATTACCTTCTGCTTCTTGAATGCCAATGTTACGTGCCTTAGCAACTCCCAGATTGCTCTTGTTTTTTAAGAGTTTACATTCTGGATAATTGCTTTCAATTAACGTGAGTGTGGAATCGTTGGAGCCATTGTCAACAATGATTATTTCATAGTCGTAATTTGGGCATGATGGCTCTATTGCATTTAGACAATTGAGAATGATTTTCTCGGAGTTCAGGGTTAATATGACTATTGATAAAGTCATTATCCAAACATTTTTATTTTGAAAGCTTTAAAAGCACTAATGACATCTGCAAGCGATCTAAATTGGCTAATGTGCCTCCAAATGACTGATGGTCGAAGAAAGAAGCTTAAATTTGATTTGAATAATATGCGTTCCATTTCTTCTGCTGTGATGTGCGGATATTCCAATATGGAATGACGCTGAACATCTGTTGGTCGGTATTCGCCTTCTTTCAACCAACCATTTTCTTTGGCGATGCTATAAAACTTGGTGCCTGGAAATGGTGAAACTATGTTGAACATGACTTGACTAACCTTAAGTTTCTTTGCTTCTTTAACTGTTTCTTTAATTGTTTCTTCGGTTTCGAGTGGACTTGTTCCAATTAGAATATTTAGCTTAACCGGCACCTTATATTTGTTTAGCAAATTTATGGCATCATATATCTGTTCGCTATTCATTCCTTTTCGAATAAACTTCAGAATATCATCATTGAATGATTCTACGCCTAAATCGATATAGTCACACTTTGAGTTACCTAATATTGATGCGACCTCTTCATCAATTGCATCAGCTCTGGCCTGGCATCCCCAATGGAAATCATATTTATTTAATTCTTCAACAATTGCCTTTAATCGATTGGTATTAAAAATGAAGTTGTCGTCAACAAAGGCAATACTCTTATAACCTTTATCAGCAAGTTGTTTTAATTCCTCAGCTACATTTTCAGGCGTTCGAAAATAGATGGGGGGCTTACTGCCTCTATTGTTTTTCGATTCTATTTCTCTCGCAAAAGTTAAGGAGCTAGGTACACAATAAATACATTGGTAAGGGCAATTGCGCGAAGTTACAACCGATGTATAAGGTGAGTTTTTTAATTTAGGATTTCGAAAGGTTCTATCTTCGATAAAATGCCTGGCAGGAATAGGTAAACTATCCAGGTCTTTAAGTAAAGGTTGAGGCGCATTATTTACGATTTCTTTTTTCGAATCTAAAAATGATATGCCTTTAACTTCAGATAAAGGAAGCTCTTTCTCAATTGCAATAATGGTATTTAAGGCTGACACATCTGGTTCGCCCCTAATGATGGCAATTTTATTATCAATTAAAAGTTTGGAAGTAAAATAAGTGCCTGCCGGTCCCATAAAAAGAATCCAGTTATCCGCATGGAATTGACGAATTATCTCAATTGCTGTAAGATCGGTACTTATTGATAAGTTAACACTCCAAAAACAAAACACATCTGCTGATAAGGATTTGATGTCTTTTTCGAACTCGTCTTTAGAGCTATTTTTAGCGACATAATCGTGATAGGTAACCGAGTGTCCTTCGCGCTCAAAAATGGCTGCAATGGTTAACTCATATATGTTGGGCATTGGATATACCATCCGAGTACATCCAGCTGAACGTTCAGCTGGCATGTTATCATCAAATGATGGTGGTATGATAAAGGAAATATTCATTATTTATTTTTTGTAATGTGTTATTATACAATATGGGGCAGATAGGCTTTTGTATAAACAGACAAAAAGGTATGAATATTGTGTCGGCAATGAAATTACTTGCAAAAAATTGATTTAATAAAGCCACAAAACGTTTTTCGTTCGGCTTTTTCGTAGAGCATATTGTATTCGTCGCGCTCTTCTTTCGATGCGTTTTTATTCAATGCTTGCCAAATTTCACCCCATCCAAGAAATCCTCCAACGTTGCGATCATCAATAAAGATGTCGGCATTAACTTTACGGCTCATGCTATGATCAATCACTTCTTCGGGATAAGTTTTATTTATGGCGTAAAACTCAACGCCGTTTCTCCGGCAATAATCCACGGCATCGTCGAGATATTTGCCCGAACGGATGGTCCAAAGTACAAGCAGGTGACCTTGTTTTTGCAATCTTTTTAAGGTCTCAAAGGCAAATGTCTTTTCTTTTCCTATGGCTGGGTATCTATGTTCAACGATGGTACCATCAAAGTCAACGGCTATAAGCATTTTAGTAGTTTTTAAAGTTTTAGTTCTGATTCGTCTATTTCAAGTTCATCCAATATAACTTGCCTTCTTGGATAGTTGAGCAAGAGAAATAAGAATATTAAACCAAAAATAATTAATTGATTGATGTGGATTGTTATCAAGTAAATTAATAAGCTAATTAATGAAACTCCCTCAAGTGTAATTATTTTAATGAAAAAAGAATTACGGTAATGAAGTAATTTTTTGTGGGCAGGTAAACTCCGATCAATGTGTGCAACTTTTCGTTTGTGAAACATGTAACTGGCAGGAATCCCAGCCAATGCCAGTATAATTGAAAGTGCTTTTAAATTGTTGATGCTGGTGCCATCTGTTTCATAGAATTGCCCAAACGTTATCACAAAATAGATCGAGAATATGGCAAACATGCTCAGAAGAGCTACGATGACAAAGTATATTAATCTAATTTGATTTATCGATTTCAGTGGATTCATCTTATAAAGTGTTTTCAAAGGGTAAGCGATTAACCAATGATCGGCCTAATGTTACTTCATCGGTGTATTCTAATTCGTCACCAATCGAAACGCCTCTGGCAATGGTAGTCATTTTAACTTGATGTTTTTCAAATTTTTTGAAAAGGTAAAAATTAGTTGTGTCACCTTCCATGGTGGTGCTCAAGGCAAAAATTAACTCTTCAACATCGCCTGATTTAATCTTTTCTTCAAGTGGGCCAATGCTTAAATCATCAGGGCCGATGCCATCCATTGGCGAGATTACGCCACCCAGAACATGGTAAATGCCATTAAATTGCTGCGTGTTTTCAATGGCCATTACATCACGAATGCTTTCTACCACACAAATTAAGCCGTGATTTCGGTTGGTGTTGGCACAAATATGACATATTTCCTCATCTGAGATATTATGACAACTCTTGCAGTAAACAATTTCTTCACGCATACTACGCATGGACTCAGAAAACTTGAATACCGACTCTTTCTCTTGTTTAAGAAGATGAAGCACAAGTCGTAAAGCCGATTTTTTGCCAATGCCCGGAAGTTTAGAAAACTCGTCAACAGCATTTTCAAGAAGTCGAGATGGGAATGATGATGTCATAAAAAGATGTCGTTTATAAACCCAACAAAGGTAATAAAAATAGAGAACAGGATATTCTTGCTTTTGTTTTTAGCATTATTCAAAATGATGTTGCCTTCTATGCATGTTTGCTGCTAAGGATAAAGATGTATATTTGGATTTAAAATTTATTTATCATGAATCCCTTATTGATTGCAGGTATTATCGCTGCTTATTTTGCATTGTTAATTTTAATATCTTTTCTAACTGGACGAAAGGCTGATAATGAAACCTTTTTTAGAGGTAATAAGCAATCGCCCTGGTACATTGTATCGATAGGAATGATCGGCGCTTCATTATCGGGAGTCACTTTTATTTCGGTTCCGGGATGGGTTGGTTCTACGGGGCTAAGTTATATGCAAATGGTAATGGGGTATTTTCTCGGTTACCTGGTTATTGCGCATGTTTTGTTGCCATTGTATTATCGATTAAATCTGACCTCAATATATACTTACCTTGATCAACGTTTTGGTTTCTGGTCGTACAAATCGGGTTCCATATTGTTTTTGTTATCTCGTACCATAGGTGCTTCAGCCCGATTATATCTTATGGCCAATGTGCTTCAAATTGCAGTGTTCGAAGCATTCAATGTGCCTTTTGAAGTAACGGTGCTATTAACCATTTTCTTAATCTGGTTATATACCTTTCGTGGGGGTATTAAAACAATTATATGGACTGATACTTTGCAAACGCTCTTCATGTTGTTGAGTGTTGGTATTGCGGTAGTCATGATAACACGAGCATTGGATTTGAGTTTTGTGGGTATGGTTGATGCCATTGCGAGTAGTGAATATTCAAAGCTTTTTGAATTTGATGATTGGTCATCAAAGCAACATTTTGTGAAACAGTTTTTATCAGGTGCATTTATTACCATTGTAATGACTGGTTTGGATCAGGATATGATGCAAAAGAATCTGACCTGTCGTAACCTAAAAGAGGCAAAAAGAAATATGTATTGGTACGGATTCTCATTTGTGCCGGTTAATTTATTGTTTTTAAGCCTGGGTGTTTTGTTGTTTCTATTTGCTGCTAAAATGGGTATAGCTCTTCCTGAAAATGCTGACGACTTATTCCCAATTATTGCCACCAAAGGGCATTTGCCTGCTACGGTAGGTGTATTTTTTATTTTAGGTTTGGTTGCAGCTGCCTACTCAAGTGCTGATTCTGCATTAACCTCATTAACGACTTCATTTTCCATAGATATTCTTGATGTACAAGCCAAGTCGGAAAAGCAGGCTAAGCGAACCAGGTTGAGAGTGCACATTGCTTTTAGTTTATTATTGGCTTTAGTGATTTTACTTTTTAAAGCTTATAACGACGATAGTATTATTAGTACCATTTTTAATATTGCCGGGTATACCTATGGGCCTTTGCTTGGCTTATATGCATTTGGACTGTTCACGAAATTTGAGGTAAATGATAAGTGGGTGCCACTGGTTGTTATTCTAGCGCCAATATTAACCGGTATCATTGATTATAATTCAAAACTATGGTTTGGCTCGGCGATGGGCTTTGAAAAATTGATGCTTAATGGGCTGATAACTTTTATCGGTTTACTTTGCTTGATAAGGGGAAATAAAAACCGCAACTAAAGAAGTTGCGGTTTGAATGCGTATTTTATAATTTATATGAATCAAGGTTGAACTCACTTCGGGGTTCATCTATTATTCCACTCATTTACCACGGGTTGTACCCGTGGCTATTTGTGTTGAATCCCTTCGGGATTAATAATTTTAATCAAATTTAATAGACCCTCGGTTTTCTTCGCCATCATCGTAGGCATACATGTCACGTAAGAGATCTGCATATTTTTTATAGATAATTCTACGTCGCAATTTAAGCGTAGGAGATAATTCGCCTGACGCCGAAGTCCAGTTCTCACAAACCAAGCGGAAACGTTTTATTTGCTCGTGTGCACCAAGTTGCTTGTTGAATTTTATTACTTCTTTTCTGAATAGGGACTGCACCTTATCATCTTGCACCAGTTCTTTATTATCGCGAAAGTGAACTTTGTGCTCGTGTGCCCACATGTGAAGGTAATCAAAGTTAGGCGCCAATAATGAGCCTGCAAATTTCTCTGATTCTCCAACGATCATGGCTTGTTCGATGAAGTTGGATTCTTTCAATTGGTTTTCGATGGCTTGAGGAGCAATGTATTTACCACTCGAAAGCTTAAACATTTCCTTTTTACGATCGGTAATCTTCAGGAATCTATCTTTCACCAGGCAACCAATATCTCCGGTATGGAACCAGCCATCCTTGTCGATTACCTCATCTGTCATTTTTTGATCCTTGTAATAACCAAGCATCACATTGGGGCCTTTGGCTAATATTTCACCATCTTCCTCAAACTTCACTTCTACATTGCTAAGAACAGGCCCAACGGTTCCAATCATCAGATTGCCCGATGCACTGGTGTTGTTGGCAGCTAGTACTGGAGCTGTTTCAGTCAAGCCATAACCTTCCATAAGAGGAATGCCCGCTGCAAAAAATAAACGGCTTAAGCGCGGTTGTAGGGCAGCGCCACCACTCACTACAAACCTTAGGTTACCACCAAAGGCTTTTTGCCATTTCGAGAAAACCAGTTTACGCGCGATTTTTAATTCAAGTGCATACAGCGGATAGTTATTACCATTGGTTCTATAGCGCTCGCCAAGTCGCATCGCCCAGAAAAAGATGGAGCGTTTTATACCTGATAAATCCTCACCTTTAGAAACCAACTTATCATAGATGCGTTCAATCACCCTTGGAACCGTCACAAATGCGGTTGCTTTTATTTCAACTAGGTTCTGAGCAATGGTGGCCAGGTTTTCGGCATAATAAATACTACAACCATTGGCCTGGTAGAGGTAGTTTATCATGCGTTCGTAAACGTGGCATAGTGGTAAAAAACTCAATATATTGTCTCTTGGACTAAGTGGGAAAAGTGGAATAGAGGCTTTCATGTTACTCATGAAGTTTTCATGGCTAAGCATCACACCTTTAGGGTTTCCTGTTGTGCCTGATGTGTAAATGATCGATACCAAGTCACTTTCTTGAATGCTATTTTTTCGATCGTTAAATTCATCTTTCCACCTTACTTTTTCTGTTTCGCCCAGATGAACAATATCATTCCAGTTTTTGGCACCTTCCACTTCATTAAAAGTATAAATGTCTGTGATGGATTCAACTTCGGATGCAATAACCTTAAGGCGCTTATACAAACTAAGGTCCGATACGATGAGGATTTTCGCATCGCTGTGTTCTAATATGAATCGGTATTCTTCGTCGGAGATAGTTGGATAGATTGGAACGTGAACCACCCCAACCATTGACATGCCCATGTCTACAAAGTTCCATTCAGGGCGGTTGTTTGAAACAGTTGCAATTTTGTCTCCCTTTTGCAAGCCAAGTGCCAAAAGCCCAAGGCTGAAAAGTCGTGCTTGCTCACTGTATTCAGTAACACTAAACTTTACCCATTCGCCATTTCTTTTGGCGCACAATATATCCGGCTTGTTGAATTCTTGCTTGAGATTATCAAGAAGATCAAAAGTTCTTTTAATTTCCATAAACTTGAATAAAAAAGGATAGCTGAATCCTTGTTGTTACACAAATATAATGATTTTTGTGAGACGATAGAGTAACAGATTTGAATCCCCTGCGGGGATTAATTTGATTAGTCTCGGATGGAATCCGGGGAAAAAATCAAATGAATAACAACCGCAAAGTGGTTGAATTGTGATTTTCTTCTTATTTTTTTAAAAGTTCTAGAACTTATTCAATAGTGGAAACTTCAGTATCTCCATTTAGACCTCTCTTGAAATTATCCCAATTGTCAAAAATATTCTTAGAGATAAGAAATACCAAAGCAATAATTATTAAGTATTTCATTTTTATACCCAATATTTCTTTGTTAAAAAAAATCATAGTTTTTAAATTTAAGGTTGATTTAGGCCAATTCTTTTAGTCCATTCTTTGCATGAATAAGCTTTTGATTTATGGTCTCGGCAAAATACCCTTGGTTTTTTTTATAGTTATCGAGCAAGCCTTCTTCGCCATGGTAAAGGTGGTGTTGTATGGCGTAGTATTTAAGGTTGTAGATTTTCACATTGGCATGCGTCAATCGTATGGCAAATTCTTTATCGTCGGGTCCCTTGCCTTCCCAACTGGCATCAAATCCATTCACTTGTTCTGCATCTTTTTTCCAATAGGCCATGTTGCAGCCTCTAACGCCACGTACCGATTTTGAGTTGTAAAGCAGTTGTTGATGCAACATAGCAACTAGCTTACTACGCTTGGCTTTAAGTTTTGGGTAAACGAGTGTTTTACAAAATTGCTTGGTGTCATCTTCGGATATGCCTTGTCTTCGCCCTGCGACAAAACGATTTTCTTTGGCAAAACTCAAATGATCTTTCACAAAATCAGGATCAAGAATAACATCCCCATCAATTTGAATAATGTAAGGGTATTTCGCAGCCTTAATGGCTCTGTTGCGAATGGTGTTAATGCGAAAGCCTTCATCTTCTTGCCAAACATGAACAATGGGGCAGGGGAAGTCTTTGCTAATAAGATCAACTAATTCTTTTGTGTCTGATTTGGAACCATCGTCGGCAATAATTACTTCATCGGGAAGCATGCTTTGCTGAGCTATGCTCTGCAAACATAGCGAAAGTGCTTCGGGCCAATTATAGGTGGTTAAGAATAAGCTTACATTTGGAAATGACATAGGCGCAATTTAGTCTATTTTAATAACATTGCCAGTTGATTGCAAATAGGGAACATGCAGGCGTTCGTGCTTAACTTCAGCATCACCGCTGTAATAGATGTTTCCGGAAGCATAACTTTTTACATCTAATTTTGTGTTGGCTGTGATTTTACAATCACCAATTGATTTATGTGTAATATTTGATAACTCACAGACTAAGTCAAGCGCATCGATGTTAACACTTCCCTCCAGAATAAATGAGGACGATTGGCTGGTGCCGGATAATAAGAAATTGCCAATGTTGTTCCCATAGACATTCAAACTTACATTACTAGCACTTAGGTCTAATTTAACTTCCGAGAATTTCGCACCCCCATTAATCACAATTGAAAAGTTGTTGAAGTTAATTGTAAGATTACTAGTTAATTCCATTGGCATTTCTGCAGTTACGCGTTGCAGGTGTTTGGCCGAGACCGTCAGTTCAATGAGTTGGCTTTTCCGCAGATAATCCTTTTTGTTGTGGTCAATGATTAATGAATCGTTTCGGTAGGTTATTTTTAGTTCATTAATTAAGTTGTCGTAACCACTAATATCTACAATGTCACTCTGTTCATTGTGTAATGCAATGCGAATGGGGGAGTTCACAACGATGTGTTTAATGTCTCCCACATCTTGATGAGTCGTAATAAACGTACCATCCTGAGTGAGTGAATCGATGTATTCGCAAGAGTAACAAAAAAGAATGAGTGCGAATAGTGTTATGTTTTTATAATGCTTTATTGCTTTCATTACTATTTTTTAATACGTGTATACGGGATTCGATAACCCAGGCCAAACTCCAGAAATTCGGATCGAAAAAAACTGGCTTTCACGCTAAAGTTAGCAATAAAGTTTTTTGCAAAAGTTTGTCGAACGCCAAGTCGAGGATAAATGGGTTGCGGTGGTTTTATATTGGTGTGTAGGTATACGCCTACATTGGCAAATAAAGTGGTATTGCCCAAAAACACATTGTAGGAGGCGAACAATCCGTTGAAGATGTAATCCTTGGTTGAATAATCAACTATTTCAGCATATTCATCTTTTGATGTCCACACATACGGGGCTACTTCTGAATAAAATTGATCGTATCCAATACCCACTGCTCTTTTAGCGTTGAGGTGCCACAAGTGATTAATGCTTAAGCTGGCGTTCCAATATAAATTTTGATTGTAATAGGTACTTTGACTGCGACCAACACTTCCAACAATAATCACTTCACGTTGCTTGCTCTTGGGTGGTTTAGTTCGTTCAATATCGGGTGTTAAAGCTTCGTTAAAGTGATACTTCGCACCTAGACTTGCTGTAAGAGTATTGATGCCATGATTTGGTTTGCTGGCTGCTCCGTTTGATAAGTGGGTGAGCGATCCGCTTAAGGCGACCGAAAAGTGCTTGCTAACCCGGTAGTCCATTAATAAGGCCAGACCAATATAGGCATTGAGGTGTGAGCTGAAAACAGTGTTGTAGGTATTGGTTTCAATATCGAAAGGTTTGGTTGCATAACCTAAACCAAGCGAAACCTTATTTTGAATAGATAGCTTGGAGTTTCGATAAATATTGTAGTTAATGTATGGGAACAGGGCTAAGCCAGCACCGTAAATGTCTTTGTTGCCAAAGGTGCCATAGTAAAAACCAAGACCTAGTTCCGGGTAATTGAAAAAGCCTTCCCAACTATCTTCGGAGAAATTGCTTCTGCCATAATTGATTTCTACGCCGCTCGAAAAGTCATCGAGGAAATACATCATGTTAACATGATGAGGTATAACCAAGCCACCATGAAATCGGGTTGTAAGGTAAGTGTGCTTCGATGAGGTGTCGTCGGTTTGCTGTGTTGTCTGACCTTTACTGCTGATACAAAGTAGAACAAAAAAGAATGTAAGAGTAATGTGCTTTCTCAATGAATGCTAAGATTATGGATTAAGCGGCGAAGATAATAAAAAGAGCATGGTTTAATTGTTAAATAGATATCAAATATCTGCTTTCTAAATAAAGGCGATAAAATGTCTGTATGCACCCAGTGCCGCGCTAACCATATCTTTTGATGTCTGTCGGTCTCAAATAGGGCGCTGCCCTTTCCCAAATCGATGCTGTCATTTCCAAGATTAGTGCTGTCCTTTAAAAGAACGATGCTAATCGAAGCCAGTACCAAACTAAGCGTATCTTTTTGATGTCAGTCAGTCTCAAGTAGACCGCAGTCTGCTTCCAAATCGATGCTGTCGATCCCCAAATTAGTGCTGTCAATTAAAAAATCGATGCTAATCGAAGCAAGTGCCGCGCTAATCAAATCTTTTTGATGTCTGTCGATCTCAAATAGAGCGCTGTCTGTTTCCAAATTGATGCTGTCGATGCCCAAATTAGTGCTGACCATGCCAAGTGCTATGATGCCTGTTGCCAAATGGATGATTTGCTATGCATTAGATGGGTGTAATCACTCGCGTTAAGAAATATACTTGAAATTAACCACCAATATTTCCGCGTTAGTCTCTAGAAAATAGCTGTTAGTCACTAATTTTTAAATTTCATTTTAAATAGGTGTTACGAATACCGTTTTATGGTATTAACTGATGAAAAGGGCTTTTAAAGACTAAAGGCCCAAATATTAACTAAGCTTTTTTATTATGACTGCAAAACAGCGTAATCGACTGGCTATGTACATAGCCATTAATCAGGTGTTTGGTACTTATCGTACCGAGCTAAGTACCGTTCCGGCTCTGGTAGAGAGCATCAATGAATTTGAACCTATTGTTAAGTACATTCAGCAAGTTCATCAGGTTCAAAGTGGGTATTCTGCTTCTTCGAGCGAGTTAAAAACGAAGGAAGAAGCTGAGATGATACAAGCATGTGTGCAGGTGGCAGCTGCCGTGTATGTTTATGCGCATAGTAATAAGATGCCTGATTTGGTGAAAAAAGTATCGGTAAGTCCGAGTGGTTTACAAGGTATGCCCGATCATGAATTGGTGTCGGTGTGTCGAAACATATTGGAATTAGCCAGAGGAGTAGTTGATTTTTTGGGCGATTATGGTGTTAGTGGCGAGAGCTTAACTCGATTGGAGAGTGAAATAAATGATTTTGCCGTATTGATTGGCTCACCCCGAGGAGAAATAGTGACTCGCTCACAGGCCACTCGCGAACTGAAAATTTTATTTAGTCAGGCTGATGATGTGGTGAAGAATAAGCTAGATAAGCTAATGTTGCTGATGGAAATGACTCATGCTAAAGTTTACCAAACTTATAAGGCAGCTCGTGTTATAGTTGACTTAAAAGCCCATAAAAGTGCGAGCGAAGAAAGTATGGAAGCATAGGGTTTGATAGTTAATTCCAAACAAAAAGCTTAGCCTATTCGGTTAAGCTTTTTGTTTGGAATTATTCTAGATTGAATGCAATGTGTTAATCATTTCTAATGTTTTGTTTAGTTTTAATGCAGTCAAAGGGTTCTGATGTATGGCGTATATCAAAAAGTTGTAAGACGTCTATGATATCGAATTCTTTAAAAGGGATAGACGGGGTACGCTTTATATCCCATAGTTGGCCACAAGCCAAAAACAGCAGCACGTAAAATAAACATGAGAGAAAAAAGATTTGAAATATTAGAAGGATTACCACCTTATGGACCTATGTATATTCCAATAACGACTGATAATGAATTATTTTTTTCAGAAGGATATGTTGTACGTTTTTTCAAGTCTGACGGAACTGATTGGGTTGCAAATTTCAAGCCTGGCTGGTCTAACTATTATGGCATCTTTGATTACCCAGACAATGATACAATAATAGTAATTGCAGGAGGACAGGGCTATGTAATGTCAACTGAGAATGAAACTCCAAAATCCTCATTTGGAATTGCAATTAATAATGTGATTCAAAGAAACGATGGCAGTTTAATTTGTGCAGATGATACTCATATTTTGTTGTTGGATTATCAATCGGGTGAATTTTGGGAAAGCGACAGAATCTCTTGGGACGGAATTCGTGACTTAAAACTTGATGAGAATATAGTGCAAGGACAATCATTTGACCCGACAAATTCAATAAAACCATGGGCTGATTTCTCGGTTGACTTAAACTCTAAAGAAATCCATGGAGGGTCATTTCAAGAGACTTTAAAAAACAACCCTCATTTAGAAGTTAATAAAACTGGACTGATAAAGGAAAAACAGCATGATGAAAAGAAAAAACGTTGGTGGAAGATTTGGTAAAAAGCCCAGTGTACAACACGCTTCAATAGCGCAATATGGAAAGATTGTAAGATTAAATCGCCTTACAACACCATACGGCAGGCCGTGGCAACAAGTGGATAGCAAAAAGCAATAAACTATGAATAAAGATATAAAACTTTTTAAAGCCTCGTTAAAAGATATGATGAAATTGTTTTTGTTCAACTTTATTATAATAAGCAGCTTCTTTTTTCTAATTACAATAGTAATAATGGACAAATCATTTGATGAATTATCTTTATCAACATTGCTATATCTATTAATATACCCGATAATTATCGGCCTTACCCAATCATTTGTGAATCGTAATGGTGTTATAACTATAGAGAATAAAGATGGAATTGTATCAGAAAGGAAAATAATTGAAAGTTTATTGGACGAAATGAATTATGAAAAAAACTTTAATGACAACACCTCCACTCAATATTCTCAAAAGAGCAGATTAAAAAAGTTATTTAATCTATTAATAGACGAACGATTGAGAGTCACATATGAAAAAGATACAATTATTGTTTTAAGCAGAAAACGAATTTTGGAACGTCTAGAAACAGGATTAATACCGTTTACTAATCAAAATGCGCCTTAAAATCAAGGCGCTTTGATTATGTAACGGCATTTACCATAGTAACGAGCAAAATGGCTTTCAGCGCATTTTAATGCACAATTCGTATAAAATACGGAACCAATAAATAAACACCAGGAACCAATGATGGCTAATAAAGCATAAGTGAGCCATCTGATTTTTGTTGATTCGTAATGTTGGCAAGCACCGCCAAATCTTTGATTTATAAACAATGAGTCGTTATTTTTATGGTGTTCATGATTGTCAATTATTCGCTAGACTATATTTAAATTGGTGCTCATGAACTATCGTTTGGCTTCGGAAATGAAAAGTTAAAAACAAATACAAATCTTTGGCTCAGTGGTGTTCTGGAAGGGTAGTTTGTGCCATTTCATACGCTTCATCTAGCCAAACGTTGTACACAATGCTCACCAGAATCAATCGTACTGTTTATTTCCGTACCTATTCTGTTTTTGCGGATATTTTCCGTACCTTTGTTTAAAATATTAGATTATGGGAGTCTTAAAACAGGATAAAGCGCGATTTGATACAAGATTGTCATTAGAGCAAAAGCAATTATTTGAGAGAGCAGCGACACTAGGTGGATACAGAAATCTGACTGATTTTGTCATATTAACCGTTCAGAACAAGGCAAAGGAGATTATTGAAGAAAGAGAGACTGTCATTGCCTCACAAAACGATAAAGAGATTTTCTTTGATTCTTTGATAAAACCTCAGAAACCAAATGAAGATTTGCTTTCTGCTAAAGATGAATATAACAAATTGACTTCTTAATGAGTTATCTAACTGAACCGCTTGATTCCAAGCACAACAGAGATGATTTCTCATGTGGAAAAGACTTATTAGATAATTATTTTTGGAAGCAGGCGAAACAGGATGTCAAAAGAAAACTTTCAGCTTGTTTTGTATTAGTTGATAAAGCAACAGAAAAGATTACAGGATATTACACTTTGTCGAGCAATAGTATTTCAAATGATTTGATTCCAGATTCATTCAAGAAGAAATTACCAAAATCATATTCATCGATACCGACAATACTTTTAGGCCGATTAGCTATTGATAAGAACTTTCAAGGTAAAGGAATTGGAAAAATCCTTTTGATTGATTCATTGAAAAGGTGTTTTGACACATCTGATAGTATTGGAGCATTTGCTGTAATTGTAGATCCATTAGATAAAGATGCAGAAAGGTATTATTATAAATATGGATTCATAAAACTACCTGATAGTGGAAAGATGTTTTTATCTATGAAAACTATAAAAGAGCTATTTGGATAATCCACAGTATACAACAATTAGCCTTCAATAAAGGGTTGCTTGCACACGCTTAACATTGAAGCAGATGTTGAACTAAACGAAGTGACTATATCCAGATTAATAAAACATGTAAATTAACGATAGCTTCGATTATAAGCTTTTTTGTTATTCTGGTGCTTCCGATTTCTTAGGATCAGCTGTGAACTGAAATGACATTAAGAAGATAAAACAGCAGGCTGCAAATTCGTAGTAAAACAGAAGGTGTCCAGTAAGGTTAGCCATGATGTTAACTGAACTGGTGGTGATTAAAAACAATCCAGTGACCAGAATAACCCAATTGAAATTAGGATATCGCTTACCCATAATGTATAGGAGGTATGGAAAGAGGATTAAAGCAAATGTTGTATAGCCATAGCTGCTGAATATTACTGATAATAATGCTAAAATAGCAATGATTGATAAAAGGGATACTATTGCAATTTTTCTTTCCATAATTCAAATTGATAAACGACTCACTAAAATTTACTGACCTTATTACAATTAAATAAGGAAATAGTTTATCCGTATTTCGTATTTTTATCGAAAAATAAATCATGCGTTATATTCTTCTTGTTCTATTTCTATGTTCCTTATCAGTCTTTGCTCAACAAAAAATACAAATTGCCTTTGTGGGCGATGTGATGGGGCACGATACGCAGATTAATTCGGCACGTATTGATTCAACGGGTGAATATGACTATTACTCCGTTTTTAAATACATTAAAGAAGATTTGAAAGCGGCTGATATACTCATCGCTAACCTGGAAGTAACGCTGGCCGGCCCCCCTCATAAGGGTTATCCGCAATTTTCATCTCCCGATACTTTAGTCGATGCTTTGCTTGATGCTGGGGTTGATGCTTTTGTGATGGCAAATAATCATTGTGTGGATCGTCGAAAAAAAGGTCTTGAGCGCACATTAAAAGTGTTGGATCAAAAAGGGATTCCGCGCACTGGGGTTTTTAAGGATAGTTTGGATCGTGTGAAGAACAATCCACTCATTATTGAAAAAAAGGGATTCCGATTGGCTTTGTTGAATTATACCTATGGAACCAATGGCATTCGAGTTTCATCTCCTAATATTGTGAACCAGATTGATACGGCTTTGATGTCGCGTGATATTGCCTTAGCCCAAACAATGGATGTGGATGAAATAATTGTTTGTATGCACTGGGGCTGGGAATACCAGACGAAGCCGAATCCGGAACAGAAAAAGTTAACACAATTATTATGGAACAAGGGCATTAATGTGGTGATTGGCTCACATCCGCACGTGGTTCAGCCCATGGTTTGGAAACAGGATGATAAGCAGAGTAAGATGGTGGCTTATAGCCTCGGTAATTTTGTGTCTAATCAACGAAAGGCACCGTGTGATGGAGGGGTGATTGCTATGGTAGAACTGACTAGGGAGGCTGACTCGACCTATGTGTCGGGAGCCGATTTTCAATTAACATGGGTGCATACACCAAACGAGAATGGTAAAAAGCGTTTTTATGTATTGCCTGCCGCGCGTTATTCCAAAGCCGCTTATTGGCCAGATGCTGTTGCTCGCAAGCGAATGAATGAATACATAGGAGAGGCCAGAGCTGTTTTTAAGAATAATGTGGGTATTGAAGAACGTAAGTTTATTTTGCCGGCAATTAAGCTCGAAAGTAAAGGTTTGGAGAAGATATATATGGATGCCCCAGAGGGCATTAAATGATAGTTGCTCCTGAGCGCTTGCTGAGCTTGTCGAAGTAATGCGAAGGGAAACGAGGTGAATACCAGGTCCTGTCGAAGTAAGCTGAAGGGTGTGAAATAAAAGGAGCGGCTCTTTATTTATAGATCATAAATAAAGAGCCGCTCCTTTTAGTATTTATCTTGATTTACGCGTTAATCGTATTCTTTACAATCGCTAAAGCTTCTTGAATGGCAGTATCCAGGCCATCTAACTTTTTACCACCAGCAGTTGCGAAAAATGGCTGACCACCGCCACCACCTTGCATCTTCTTAGCTGCCTCGCGTACAATGGTTCCAGCATTCAAATCATATTCCTTAATCAGATTTTCCGATATCATGATGGATAATTGCGGTTTACCTTTTAATTCAGCTCCTAGTATGGCAATGCAATCATCCAGCTCAGTCTTAATCTGAAAAGCTAAATCTTTCAATTCTTCGGCAAGAATAGGCTTGACTTGAGAAGCAATAATTTTAACACCACTTACATCGTGGGCACCATCAATTAGGTTACGCTTTTCAATGGCTATGAAATTTTTCTTCATACCCTGCACTTGGGTGTTCATATTGCTATTTTCATCAAACAGGTTTTCAATGTTCTTTTTAAGGTTAGCAGGGTTTTTAAACATACTCTGCAATTCCTTAATCAACATTGATTGTTGGTGGATGAATTCCTCTGTTTTCACACCCGAAAGCGCTTCGATACGACGAACGCCCGCTGCTATCGAAGATTCTGATATGATCTTAAAGAAACCCAATTCACCAGTTGCTTGTACGTGTGTTCCACCGCACAACTCAACCGAATCTCCAAACTTAATGGCACGAACCAAATCGCCGTATTTTTCTCCAAATAGTGCCATGGCACCCATTTCAACAGCTTTAGAATTCGGAATGTCACGCATTTCTTCCAAAGCAATGTTGTTTCGAATCTTCTGATTAACGATGGCTTCAACTTCAGCAATTTCTTCTTCGCTTACTTTTTGGAAGTGCGCAAAGTCAAATCGTAAATAATCAGGATGTACCAACGAACCCTTTTGTTCAACATGTGTGCCTAATACCTGGCGCAAAGCATGGTGAAGCAGGTGAGTTGCTGTATGGTTGTTGGCAATGTTCTGACGGTTTGTTGTATTCACAATGGCCTTGAAAGTACCATTTAAATTAGCTGGTAATTTTTTAGCAAGGTGCACAATCAGGTTGTTTTCCTTCTTGGTGTCGATGATGGAAAGTTTATCTTCACCTTGCTGGATATAACCGGTATCGCCAACCTGTCCACCACTTTCGGCATAGAAAGGCGTGATGTTGAAGACTAATTGGTATAGCTCCTTGTTTTTGGTTTTTATCTTTCTGTAGCGTGTAATAAATACATCTGATTCTAAGTAATCGTAGCCGATGAATTCTTCTCTATCATCGTGTTGAAGCACAACCCAATCATCCGTTTCGATGGAGGTGGCATTTCTTGCACGTTGTTTTTGTTTCTCCATTTCAGCTTCAAACTCTTGACGATTAACAACCAGGTTGTTTTCTTCTAAAATGAGTTCCGTCAAATCCAAAGGAAAACCAAAGGTGTCGTACAGTTCAAAAGCAACAGTACCGCTTACAACATTGTAATCTTTAGCTTTTGTCTCAACTATAATTTTATCAAGTAGATTGATTCCTGTAGCAAGCGTTCTTAAAAACGACTCTTCCTCTTCTTTAATAACTTTCTCGATCAAAGTTTTTTGAGCTTGTAATTCAGGATAAGCATCACCCATAGTCAAAATTAGGGTGTCGATCAGCTTATACATAAAAGCTTCTTTGCTTTGTAAGAAGGTGTAGCTATAACGAACGGCGCGACGCAATATGCGACGAATCACATAACCCGCTTTATTGTTTGATGGTAATTGACCATCGGTAATAGAGAATGAAATGGTACGCACATGATCGGCAATAACGCGCATGGCAATATCAACCTCTTCGTTTTTGCCATATTCAAAGCCCGATAATTCTCCAATCTTTTTTAAGAGTGGCTGGAATACATCAGTATCGTAGTTCGACGATTTCTTTTGAATAACACGACACAAGCGCTCAAAGCCCATTCCTGTATCCACATGTTTATTTGGCAATGGCACTAATTCGCCATTGGCTTTTCTATTGTACTGTATGAATACCAAATTCCAGATCTCAATAACTTGCGGATGATCTTCATTCACCAATGATTTTCCGTCAACTTTAGCACGCTCATCATCGCTACGCATATCAATGTGAATCTCTGAGCAAGGTCCGCATGGCCCTGACTCACCCATCTCCCAAAAGTTATCCGCTTTGTTGCCATTAACGATGCGCGATTCATCAATCCACTCTTTCCAGTTGTCAGCAGCTTCCTCATCACGACCTACATTATCTTCTTTGCTACCTTCAAAAATGCTCACATACAAACGATCCTTGTCAACTTTAAGAACTTCGGTCAGATATTCCCAAGCCCAGGCAATGGCCTCTTTTTTAAAGTAATCGCCAAACGACCAGTTTCCTAACATCTCAAACATAGTATGATGGTAGGTGTCATGTCCAACTTCTCCTAAGTCATTATGTTTCCCAGAAACACGCAAACATTTTTGCGAATTTGAAACACGCACACTTTCGGCGGCACTGTTGCCCAGAAAGATATCTTTAAACTGGTTCATTCCAGCATTGGTAAACATTAGAGTGGGATCATTCTTCACTACCATAGGAGCTGAAGGAACAATTTTGTGTTGTTTCGATCTGAAAAACTCCCAAAAGCTCTTTCTTACTTCAGAGGCCGTCATCATAGTATATCTGTTTAAATTTTTATCAATTATAGGTCTTCATTTTTGTTTAAACCGTTGCTCAGAGCGGTACTAAACAGAAAAATTCCTTGCAAAGTTAGATTATTTACCTAATTTTGGACGATTCGAGCAAAAAATTTCTAAATTTAGAAGCAAAAGAAATATAGTATGTCAAAGGTTAAGTATCGTTATAATCCGGAAACGCTTAGCTACGATAAAATCGAGAAAGGCTATAAGTACTATTCGGCCCGTGTCTCAATCTATTTGATGAGTCTGTTCTTGTTGGGTTTCGTATTGTATTTTATCTATCCATATGTTTTTGAAAGCCCTAAAGAAAAAAGGCTTACCAGAGAGAATCAGCAGCTATTGTCACAATACGATATCATGAATAAAAAGCTTGATCAGCTTGAGCTTGTTTTGGATGATATTGAATTACGCGATGAAAACATATATCGTACAATTTTTCAGGCCGATAGTATTCCGAATAGTATCCGACGTGCAGGTTTTGGTGGAGTCAACCGCTACACGCATCTTGAGGATATGGATAATTCCGAATTGGTGATGGAAACAGCCAAGCGATTAGATGTGGTGATGAAACAACTGTATGTGCAATCAACATCGTTTGATGAGGTGATTGAATTAGCCAAACGCAAGGATGAAATGTTAAGATCTGTTCCTGCCATTATGCCAATATCAAATTCTGATTTAAGAAGAACCGCATCAGGTTGGGGCTATCGTATACACCCGATTCATAAAATTCGTAAGTTTCATTATGGTATGGACTTTACGGCACCAACAGGAACTGAGATTTATTCTACTGGTGATGGTGTTGTTTCTAAGATAACTAATGAAGTACGTGGTTACGGTAAGCGTATTGAAGTTGATCATGGCTTTGGTTACAAAACCTTATATGCCCATTTAAATGCCTTTAATGTGAAAAAAGGGCAGAAGGTAAAGCGTGGTGAGGTGATTGGTTTTGTTGGAAATACAGGTACAAGTACTGCACCGCATTTGCACTATGAGGTGATTGAGAAAAACAGAAAAGTAAACCCTCAACATTATTATTTCAAGGAGGACTTTACAGCAGAGCAGTACGATCGTATGATTCAGATCTCATCCAACTCAAATCAAACATTTGATTAAGTAATTACTATTCTCTAAGATATTTGAAAGCGATCTAATTTAGGTCGCTTTTTTGTTTAAAAAAGCTGGTATGGAAAGGGGGATCAATTACAAATATTGTGGAGGCAATATAAGTTGCTCGATGATCAGTTATACCAATTGTATTTTAAAATGAGCCTTCTTAAACGATTTTTAAAAATAACAATGGTTAATGCCGTTGTAATAATGATTGAGCATTTCAAGTGAAACGCAGATAAGGCTCACTTCAATATACTAACGGTATTATCATCCAAGTTAGTGACCGAGCATAGCCGAGGGCTAGTTTGTTGGAATTGCATATAATACCGTTTACAAACCAAAACGATTGATAAAAAAATCAATCTGTGCTTTTGTATCGGCATTAACCATTGTAATTAGCAAAATGATTTATCAA